>JAJQDL010000001.1 GCA_021202235.1 Lachnospiraceae bacterium | reverse complement strand
AAGTGAGTAATATCAGGACAGTAGTATGCAATGCGGATGCTGTATTGTTCCCTGTCTCAGGCAGAAAAGATAAAGTGGTCATCACTCTGTCCGGCAGTGAGGGCGGCCTGGAGCACGCCGAAAAGCTCGCCCGATATTTACAGAGTATGGGAACGACCCGAATGATTTTTGTCAAACGGGAAAGCATTTACAACCAGTTTTACTCTGATTTGGTCACACCGCTGGATGACAAAATTCGAGCGGATGGCACAGTCATTCACTGCTGTTATGCCACGAAAATGGGAGAACAATACGAAGCACGCTACCGGCAGCACTTTGCAGAGCCAGATGTAATCCGCTATGACCTGCAACACGAAGAACTACTGGTCTGCTATCCGGAGCAATGGGTAAGTGAGGTTGAAAATTGCTGTGGCATATTGACATGAGAACTATCGTGAACAGAAAAGCAGAACACTCAATGTCTATTATCACTCATCAGACATTACAGAAGTCAACGGAGATCAATTCCTCAACCAAGTTTTCTACAGTCAATCGACATAAATCTTAAAATTTCAGGGGGCACATTTAACAACGGCTAAAAATACAGACCCCTCGTTTTTCCAATCGAAGGGTCTATATTTTTACTGTCAAAATTGCATTTTTTTATTTCGTTTTGTTTGAATTTTAGAGTTTTCCAGTCTTAGCGGCCTCTTCCACGGAGACAGCAAACAACGATTTTCCTGACAATTTCGAGGGCGGTGTAGATATAATGTAGACTCCAGCAGCTTCTCAGAACCTGCAATTCCTCTTATTTTTTGCCGTCGAAAAATAATGGCTTTTGTAGAAGAACCATGGTATACTCTTACCGTTGTCCTACCGATATCCGGCAACGGAAGGAGGTGGTTAAATGGATATCCTGTTCGCCTTCATAGTCGCTGTCGCGGTTGGCGTAGTTACACACTACGTCATCAAATGGTTAGACAGTGACGACTAGGACGACAAATAGCCTAGTGGACGCTTCACCACTATAAAAAGAGAAGAAGAACCCCTAAGCTGTGCTGCAACACGGCCTAGGGGTTCATTCTTTTGGTCAAATGGACTTATCCTGTTCGCTTTCGTCCAACGACATTATAGCATATGCCGTTTCTCTTTGCAATATTCTTTCTGCGAGAAATCAACCTACGATTTCTTGAGATACTTACTGCTACAGAAACCGGTATGCAATTCAGTACGTTGATGTTGTTCTCATTCAATGCTATTCCGGCTGGCGTCCTCAAGAACTGGGATTGATCGAACTAAAGAATGTCGACCTTGAAAACTGGACCTTTACCGGCGGAATGAAAACGGAAGCTGGCAAAGACCGGCTTGTCCCGATTCATTCAAGGATTCGTCCTCTTGTCCAGAAAAAATATGATGAGGCTATCAGTCTCGGAAGTGAGTATCTCTTCAACTGCACAGATACCCATACCCACCGCAGCAGTCTGAAAATGACGTATGACAAATATCGCCACCGTTTCGACAAGATTTGTGACCGGCTTGAACTGAACCCGCAGCATCGGGCGCATGACGGGCGTAAGCACTTTGTCTCAATGGCGAAGCGTTATGAGGTGGACGAATATGCCATCAAATACATGATCGGCCATGAGATCACAGACCTTACCGAAAGAGTCTATACGGAGCGCAATGTTCAGTGGCTCAAAGAGGAAATAGAAAAAATAAAATAGACTGGACGATTCGTCTCTCATGTATACTTTTGGTGTATACTTAATGTATACTTAGTGTAGGAGTGACCCGCGAATTACCCCCGCGAGCCACTCCTATACACTTCGAAAAACAACGTTTTTCCTGAATTTTTTAGAACTTCCCAGCCTTAGCGGCCTCTTCCACGCTGACGGCAACGGCCACGGTGGCTCCGACCATGGGATTGTTGCCCATACCGATCAGGCCCATCATCTCCACGTGTGCAGGCACAGAGGAAGAACCGGCGAACTGAGCGTCGGAATGCATCCGTCCCAGGGTATCGGTGAAGCCGTAAGAAGCAGGGCCGGCAGCCATGTTATCGGGATGCAGGGTACGGCCCGTGCCGCCGCCGGAGGCCACAGAGAAGTATTTCTTGCCTTTCTCTACGCATTCCTTCTTGTACGTGCCAGCCACAGGGTGCTGGAAACGGGTCGGGTTGGTGGAGTTTCCGGTGATGGACACATCCACGCCTTCCTTCCACATGATGGCAACGCCCTCGGTCACATCGTTGGCGCCGTAGCAGTTGACCTTGGCACGCAGACCGGTGGAGTAGGATTTGCGGAAGACTTCCTTCACTTCGCCGGTAGAATAATTCATCTCAGTCTCTACGTAGGTGAATCCATTGATCCGGGAAATGATCTGCGCCGCATCCTTTCCCAGACCGTTGAGGATAACGCGGAGCGGTTTCTGACGCACCTTGTTGGCCTTCTCAGCGATGCCGATGGCTCCTTCAGCGGCTGCAAAGGACTCATGTCCAGCCAGGAAGCAGAAGCAGTCGGTGTCCTCTTCCAGAAGCATCTTGCCCAGATTGCCGTGTCCCAATCCTACTTTTCGGATGTCAGCCACAGAACCGGGGATGCAGAAAGCCTGCAGGCCCTCACCGATCGCTGCAGCGGCATCGGCAGCCCGACGGCAGCCCTTCTTGATGGCAATGGCCGCACCCACTGTGTAAGCCCAGCAGGCATTCTCAAAGCAGATCGGCTGGATGCCCTTCACCTGAGCGTACACATCCAGACCCGCATCCTTGGTGATCTTCTCGGCCTCTTCCAGGGAAGCGATACCATAGCTGTTCAGCACACCATTGATTTTATCGATTCTTCTCTCATATGATTCAAATAAAGCCATTGTATTCTTTCCTCCCTGTTATTTTACTTCCTTATCAGTTCTGGGGTCGAGGATCCGCACGGCATCGTCCACCCGGCCGTACTGACCGCACGCCTTCTCATACGCCGTATTGGGATCATCCCCCTTCTTAATGAAATCGGTCATCTTGCCCAGGTTCACGAACTGATATCCGATGATCTCATCATCCTCGTTCAGAGCGATGCCGGTCACATAGCCTTCGGCCATCTCCAGATAGCGGGGACCCTTTTTCAGGGTGCCGTACATGGTACCCACCTGAGAACGAAGGCCCTTGCCCAAATCCTCCAGACCTGCGCCTACGGGAAGTCCTTCCTCGGAGAAAGCGCTCTGGCTGCGGCCATAAACGATCTGCAGAAACAGCTCACGCATGGCCGTATTGATGGCATCACACACCAGATCCGTATTCAGGGCTTCCATGACGGTCAGCCCCGGCAGGATCTCGGAAGCCATGGCAGCGGAGTGGGTCATACCGGAACATCCGATCGTCTCCACGAGAGCTTCCTGAATAATACCTTCCTTGACATTCAGCGTCAGCTTGCAGGCACCCTGCTGCGGCGCACACCAGCCGACACCGTGGGTCAGACCGGAAATGTCCTTCACTTCTTTGGCCTTTACCCATTTCGCTTCTTCGGGAATGGGGGCCGCTCCATGATGCACGCCCTGTGCTACCGGGCACATTAACTCGACTTCCTGAGAGTAAATCATACCGTATTCCTCCTCTATGATTGAAGTTCAGCGAACGCTTCTTCCCGCACAGGGCTTTTTGCGTCTGCCGGAACCTCTCCGGATCCCGAAAGGGATCATTTCTATTCTGCGGCGGCCTGACAATCAGCCGCCGCGTCATTTTCACGATTTCTTCTCTAACAGAGAAACGCCTGTCATCTCAGCCGGCTGGGGGATATCCATCATCTCCAGAAGTGTCGGGACAATGTCGCAGAGACGACCGCCCTCCCGCAGCGTATAGGCCGGATCATAATTGATGAGAATGAAGGGTACCGGGTTCGTAGTGTGTGCTGTAAAGCTCTCGCCGGTCTCATAATCGATCAGCTGTTCCGAGTTGCCATGATCCGCGCAGAGGAACATCTGACCGTCCACCGATTTCAGGGCTTCCACGGCCCGTCCCACGCAGGTATCCACCGTCTCCACAGCACGTACCGCCGCTTCCATGATGCCGGTGTGTCCCACCATATCCGGATTGGCAAAATTGATGATGATGACGTCATACTGCCCGCCACGGATGGCTTCCACCAGATTGTCACAGACCTCAACGGCACTCATCTCAGGCTTGAGATCATAGGTCGCCACCTTGGGCGAAGGAACCAGAATGCGGTCCTCCCCCTCATTCGGCTGCTCTACACCGCCATTAAAGAAGAAGGTGACATGCGCGTATTTCTCCGTCTCCGCCAGCCGAAGCTGTTTCTTCCCCAGGCTCGCCAGATATTCTCCGAAGGTGTTGACCAACTTCTGGTTCTCGAAAGCCACCAGCTTGTGGGGGATCGTCGGATCATAATCCTTAAAGCAGACGTAGGTAAGATCCTGAATCCGCTCCCGTTCAAATCCGGTAAACGCATCGTCGCAGAAAGCCCGGGTGATCTCTCTGGCCCGGTCGGGGCGGAAGTTGAAGAACACCACCGAATCCCCTTCCTGCACAACTGCCACCGGCTTCCCGTCGGTATCTGTGCAGACGATCGGCTCAATGAACTCATCGGTCACTCCGGCATCATAAGACTCCTGAATCCCACAGAGAGGGCAGGGCGCTTTCTTTCCTTCGCCTTGGGTCAGCGCCGCATACGCACGGGAAACACGATCCCAGCGATTATCCCGGTCCATCGCGTAATAACGTCCCGTCACCGTGGCTACCTGGCCGACACCCAGTTCCTCCATCTTGTCCATCAGCTCATGCACGAACTCCTTGCCGGAGGTGGGCGCCGTATCACGACCATCCATAAAGCAGTGTACATAAACCTTCTTCAGACCCTGGCGCTTTGCCAGTTCCAGAAGACCATAAAGATGGGTGTTGTGACTGTGAACGCCGCCGTCGGACACCAGTCCCCACAGATGCAGAGCAGAATCCTTCTTCCGGCAATTCTCGCAGGCCGCGAGCAGGGCCGGATTCTCAAAGAATCCTCCCTCTTCGATTTCTTTTGTGATATGAGTCAGCTCCTGGTAGACAACCCGGCCTGCGCCCATATTCATGTGCCCCACCTCGGAGTTCCCCATCTGACCATCCGGGAGACCCACTGCCAGTCCGCTGGCGTTGCCCTGGACGAAGGGATATTCCTTCATGAGGCGGTCTATATTGGGGGTTCTGGCCGCGTAGACGGCATTTCCCTCCGTCCGTTCATTCAGGCCGAACCCATCCAGAATCATTAAAACAGTTGTTTTCTTCATGGAACAGCTCCTATTTATAGCAGACAACCTGTCCAAAATCCGCTTTCAGGCTGGCTCCTCCCACCAGGCCGCCGTCGATATCCGGCTGTGCGAAGAGCTCCGCTGCGTTCTTAGGCGCCACGCTGCCGCCATACTGAATGCGGATGGCTTCCGCGGTCGCCTCATCATAGATCTCCGCAATCAGCTGACGGATCGCGCCGCAGACCTCCTGCGCCTGCTCCGTGGTTGCTACCTTACCGGTGCCGATAGCCCAGATAGGCTCGTAGGCGATGACCGCCTCCTTCGCCTGCTCCGGCGTCACATCCAGGAAAGCAATCTTGATCTGCTGACGGATCCAGTCCAGAGTAATGCCCTGCTCTCTCTGGGTCAGGGTTTCTCCGCAGCAGACAATGGGCTTCAGGCCATGCTCGAAAGCCTTCTTCACCTTTTTATTAACCGTCTCGTTGGTCTCTGCAAAATATTCTCTCCGCTCAGAATGTCCCAGGATCACATAAGTCACACCGGCATCCACCAGCATATTCGGAGCGATCTCTCCGGTGAAAGCGCCCTTTTCCTCGAAGTACATATTCTCGGCGCCGATAACAATATTGCTGCCCTTCGCCGCTTCGACCGCGGGGATGATGTCGATGGCCGGGACACAGCAGACGACTTCCGCGTCTGCGCCCGCCACCAGGGGCTTCAGTTCTTCAATAAAACTCCGGGTCTCACTGGGAGTCTTGTTCATCTTCCAGTTTCCCGCAATGATCATTTTTCTGGCCATTGGTTTGTTCTCCTATCTGGTCTGATTATATCAGACCTGTCAATCTGTTTTTCCCGGAATCGCCCGGGACCTTATGATTATTTTATTTGTCGTCCGCAGCCGCCACGCCGGGCAGTTCTTTGCCCTCCAGGAATTCCAGAGAAGCGCCGCCGCCGGTGGAGATATGGGTCATCTTATCGCCGAAGCCCAGCTGGTTGACCGCCGCCGCCGAGTCACCGCCGCCGATGATCGTGGTCGCAGAGATATCCGCCAGAGCCTTTGCCACTGCCACCGTACCGGCCGCGAAATTGGGCATTTCAAAGACGCCCATCGGTCCGTTCCAGACCACGGTCTTCGCATCGGTCAGCGCCGCCGCGAACAGCTCGCGGGTCTTCGGTCCGATGTCCAGACCCATCTCATCGGGCTGAATGTCGCCGGCCGCCACACGGGAAGGCGCGTCATTCCTGAATTCCTTGGCAACGACGGTATCCACGGGAATCAGGAGCTTCACGCCCTTTTTCTCCGCCTTCTCCATCATTTCTTTTGCGTAGTCGATATAGTCTGCCTCCAGCAGAGAAGTGCCGGTCTCCAGTCCCTTAGCCTTCATAAAGGTGTAGGCCATGCCGCCGCCGATGATGAGTGTGTCTACCTTATCAAGCAGGTTGTTGATGACAGAAATCTTGCTGGAAACCTTGGAGCCGCCGAGAATCGCTACAAAGGGTCTCTCGGGATTGTTCACCGCATTACCCAGGAAATCAATCTCCTTCTGCATCAGATAACCCACCGCATTTTCTTTTGTAAACTGGGTCACACCCACGTTGGAGCAGTGCGCCCGATGTGCGGTTCCGAAAGCATCGTCTACAAAGATGTCGGCCAGAGATGCCAGATCGCGGCTGAAGGCCTCGCCGTTCTTGGTCTCTTCCTTGCGGTAACGGGTGTTCTCCAGGAGCATCACCTCGCCCGCCAGAAGACCGTTTGCAGCGGCCACGACTACTGTGCCTACCACGTTGTCATCAGGAACAAACTTCACTTCCTGACCCAACAGCTCGCTGAGGCGTGCCGCCACAGGCGCCAGAGACAGCGAAGGAACCGGCTCACCCTTCGGCTTGCCCAGGTGGGAGCAGAGAATCACGCGTCCGCCGTCGCCGATCAGTTTCTTCAGAGTCGGCAGAGCCGCCACCAGACGCACCTCGTCGGTGATCTTTCCATCCTGAAGCGGAACGTTAAAATCACAGCGCATCAGGACCTTCTGACCCTTTACCTGAATATCATCTACAGACTTTTTGTTCAACATATGCCAGTTCTCCTTCTTAAAGAATTTCCTCATTCAGTTTATCACAATTCTCCGGTCTACGCAATGAATTTACTTATATTATCGGCGTATAAGACTCGTCAATTCCCCGTTATAAGACAACAGACAGAATCCCCGGGGGAATCCTGTCTGTCGGTGTGGCATACTGTCAAACTTTATTTCGCCAGCTCGTTGAAATACTTGATCGTACGGACCATCTGGCAGGTGTAGGAATGCTCGTTGTCATACCAGGCAACCACCTTCACCAGTGTATGGGTGTCGTCCAGAGGCATCATCTTGGTCTGAGTCGCATCGAAGATGGAACCCTCGGTCGCACCGATGATATCGGAAGAAACCAGTTCTTCTTCGGTATAGCCGAAGGAAGGGTTCGCAGCAGCCTTCATGGCAGCATTCACTTCCGCCGCCGTCACGGTTCCTTCCACGACAGCCGTCAGCTCAGTCAGGGAACCGGTCACGGTAGGAACACGCTGTGCCGCGCCGTCCAGCTTGCCGGCCAGCTCCGGAATGACCAGTCCGATGGCCTTAGCCGCACCGGTGGAGTTGGGAACGATGTTCACAGCCGCCGCTCTCGCGCGCCGCAGATCGCCCTTTCTGTGCGGGCCATCCAGCAGCATCTGATCGCCGGTGTACGCATGGATGGTGGTCATGAAGCCCTTCACGATGGGAGCCATCTTATTCAGGGTGTTGGCCATGGGAGCCAGGCAGTTGGTGGTGCAGGAAGCTGCGGAAATAATGGTATCCTCAGGCTTCAGGGTCTGCTCATTCACACCATAAACGATGGTAGGCAGATCATTGCCGGCCGGAGCGGAGATAACCACTCTCTTGGCGCCCGCATTGATATGAGCCTGTGCCTTGGCCTTGGAGGTGTAGAAGCCGGTGCACTCCAGCACGACGTCCACATTCAGCTCACCCCAGGGCAGCTTGGAAGCATCCGCTTCCTTATAAATAGTGATCTTCTTGCCTTCCACATAGATGCAGTCCTCGCCCGCCTCTACAGTGTCTCTCTTGCTGTATGCGCTCTGTGCGGAATCGTACTTCAGCAGATGCGCCAGCATCTTGGGGTCGGTCAGATCGTTGATGGCAACGACCTCATAGCCCTCACTGCGGAACATTTTGCGGAACGCCAGGCGACCGATTCTTCCAAAACCATTGATGGCAACTCTTACAGACATTTCAGTTTCCTCCTGTTTGTAGTGTATTTGAAATCTTTCGGGACATTTACCGGAAATATCGGACTTTCTCCCGAAACCGCTGTTAGTATAGCAACGGTTTTTCCGGTTTTCAAGGCTGAAAACGTCAGTTTTTTTCCTCTGTCCCCTCCTTTTCATTTTTTTGCGGGGGTTGGCACAGTTCCCTTTCCGTTCCTGTCAAAATATTATCATTTTTAACGAATCTATCAGAAACAACTAAAATAATCAAAAATTTTTCTCCTTCATCTTTTGAAAATCACGTTTATAAAAGTCCCTTTGGCTTCCGCTTTTCATTGACAGAACGCTGTTTTTCACGTATGCTTGAAGAGACGGTGTTCTGCATCGTCTCATACAGAGAGGAGGATCCCATGCCTTCCACACTTCCTATCAAACAGATCAACCGCAATCAGATTTACAGATATATTTATAAGAATCAGAAAGTATCTCAGCAGGACATTGCCACCGGGCTGGGACTCAGCATGCCGACAGTTGGGCAGAATCTGTCCGCTCTTCGTGAACTGGGACTGATCCGCGAAGCGGGTACCTTTGACTCCACCGGCGGACGCAAGGCCCGTGCTTTCTGCTGTGAGAAAGAAGCGCGGATCGCGCTGGGTCTGGATCTCACCGCCAACCACATCAGTCTCGTAGCGATCGATATGGAAGCTCATCTGCTCTACTCCAACCGTATCCGGCTCCGTTACACGGACAGCCTCTTCTACTACGCCACGCTGGGAAAGCTGGTGGATTCCTTCATCGAAGAAAACCGCCTCGACCGCTCCCGAATCCTCGGTCTGGGCATCTGTCTGGCCGCCATCATCGCCAAAGATCATAAAACAGTCCAGTCCGCGCGGCTCATCGGTGCGCCCCGGGACCTGTATCAGAAGCTGAAGCCCCACATTTCTCTGCCCTTCCGTCTCTTCAACGATGCCAATTCCGGCGGTTTCGCCGAATGGTGGAACATGGAACAGGAGCGCACGATCATCTATCTGTCTCTGAGCAACAGCGTAGGCGGCGCCATGGTCAGCAGTCGGCGCCTGTACCTGGGCGATAATCAGAAGAGCTGTGAATTCGGTCACGTGACGCTGATCCCCGACGGCCGTCCCTGCTACTGCGGACAGAAAGGCTGTCTCAACGCTTATTGCTCCGCCAATCTCCTGTCCGATCTGACCGGCGGACAGTTAGGCGACTTTTTTGACCGTGTAGAAGAAAAACAGGCGCCCTATGTGGCCGCCTTCCGTGAATACATGAATTATCTGGCCATCGCAGTCAATAACCTGCGCATGCAGTATGACTGCGACATCATCCTCGGCGGCTACGTGGGTCCCTACATGACCGACTATCTGAAGGTATTCCGTGAAATGGTCGCCAAACGAAATGGGTTCCGCGAGTCCCGGCAATATGTCTTTACCTGTCGCTACCGTTTTGAGACCGCAGCCATCGGCGCGGCACTGTACTACATCGATCGGTTTATCCGAAACATCTGATCACTAATTTGCCGCCCTGACCGGAACGTTCCAGTCGGGACGGCAAAACTGTTTCTTACTCCAGATTCTCCGGATTCAGGGCTTCCAGATCCGGAACCGCGAAGCGCCCGTCCCTGCGGATCAGCTCATCATCGAACCAGATCTCACCGCCGCCGTACTCCGGCGTCTGAATACAGACCAGATCCCAATGCAGAGCCGAGCGGTTGCCATTGTCCGCATCCTCGTAGGCATTTCCCGGCGTAAAATGGAAGGAACCGCGAATCTTTTCATCAAACAAAATATCCTTCATCGGCTTTGTCACATAAGGGTTCACCCCCAACGCGAATTCTCCCACATAGCGGGCTCCCTCATCCATGTCAAAAACCTTCTGGATCCGCGCCGTATCGTTGGCCTGCGCGTCGACGATTTTCCCCTTCTCAAAGATCAGTTTCACCTGTTCAAAGGTAAAGCCGTTTTGGATGGAGGGGGTATTGTAGGTAATAACACCCTCCACGGAGTCGCGCACCGGCGCCGAGTAGACCTCCCCGTCAGGGATATTGGCCTCCCCGGCACAGGGAATGGCCTGCATCCCGCGCAGAGAAAAGCGCAGATCCGTACCAGGCCCCACGATCCGCACCCGATCAGCCTGATTCATACGCGCTACCAGCGGTTCCATGGCCTTCGCCATGCGCCCGTAATCCACATTGCAGACCTGATAGTAGAAATCCTCGAAAGCCTCCCGGCTGGTGCCTGCGTTCTGCGCCATCGCGTCGTTGGGGTAACGCAGGACCACCCAACGCGTCTGATTCACCCGGACATCTGTCACCTTCCTCTGATAACAGGTCGCATACAGCTCCGTCTGTGCCTCCGGCACATCCGACAGCTCCGACAGGTTGGAGGAGCCGCGGATTGCGATATAGCAGTCCATCTGCTTCATAATGTCGCACTCCCAGGCCGCCTGCGGAACCAGCTGCTCTCTGGTGCATCCCAGCAGAATTTCCCGCTGCACCCGCGGATCCGTAAAATGCTCATAGGGCAGACCACCCGCGGCATACACTTCCTTGATCACCTGCCGTGCCAAATCCGTTGTGTCCGCGCCGATATACTCTACATACACACGCTCCCCAGGCTGTACCCGGCAGGACTTTGTAACCAGGTTATGCGCCAACGTCTTCATTCTCTCATCCATCTCACTGCCTCCTGTTATTTCAAAAATACAACAATATGAAGTTATCTCTTTGCCTGCAGCTCTTTTTATATTGTCCAAAGTGGTTCCCGTATGCTACACTATGATGTAGGCGACAAAAGGTATTTTGTCGCCTTGATACACGGATTGCTACGCGCTGAGGCGCTCCCGCAATCCTAAAACATTCGTAATCCGCGCAATTTTTTGCAAAAATCGCGCTACTTACTCATGTTTTGCGGGACCCAAAGTCATGAAATGGAACGCAAGCGTTCCATTCCTGACCTTTTGTCCCTTGTATCACACTATACGATGTGCAGCAAAAGAATAAAATCCGCCCATCAGAAAGGACCTCTCATGTATTCCGACTCACACTGCCATACTTCATTTTCCAGTGATTCCGATACCTCGCCCCGTTCTCAGCTTGAGCGGGCTGTCACACTTGGCATGCGGTATCTGACAATTACCGACCATTATGACCCGGATTTCCCTTCCGAGGAATTGGATTTCCTCTTCGATGCGGACGAATATTTTCTCCAAATGAGTGCGCTCCGCGAAGAATACGCTGACCGCCTGAATCTCGGTCTCGGCGTGGAGCTGGGCCTGCAGCCGCATCTGACCAAAGAGCTTCCGGCCTTCGCCGCCGTCCATCCCTTCGACTTCATCATCGGTTCGACGCACGTTTCCCGCCATCTGGATCCCTATGAAGCCGACCTTTTCTTCCGCGGTCTCTCCGAAGAGGAAGCCTATCGGCTGTATTTCGAAGAGGAGCTGGACAACCTGAAACGCTTCGACTGCTATGATGTCGCCGGTCATCTGGATTACGTGGTTCGCTACGGCCCCACCCGCAACGCCGGATACACCTGGGAACGCTACGGCGACGTCCTCGAAGAGATCCTGCGGACTGTCATTGACAAGGGGAAAGGCATCGAATGCAATACGGCCGGGCTGAACGCGGGGCTTGGGGTTCCCCATCCCATGCCGAAGGTTCTGCGGCGCTATCGGGAACTCGGCGGCGAGATCCTCACGCTCGGATCTGACGCACACACACCGGAACTGTTGGGCGCACACTTCACGCAGGCCGGAGAGCTTCTTAAATCCCTGGGATTCCGTTATTACGCCGTATTCCAGGAGAGGAAACCGACCTTCTATCCGCTGTAACCGGACGCTTGGGCATTTCCCTGCCAATACGCCACAGGTTTTCATCCATCATGCGCTGTATGCCAGTTGGTACGCAGCGCTTTTTCTTTTATTCCTCCAGCATCCGCAGGAATTCCTCCTCCGAGAGGATGGGGATGCCCAGTTCCCGGGCTTTCTTATTTTTAGAAGACCCGGAGTGAATGTCGTTGTTGATCAGATAATCCGTCTTTCCCGTCACCGAGCCGGTCACTTTGCCACCCACTGACTCAATCTTCGCCTGTGCCTCCTTGCGGTTAGCAAAATGCTCCAGTGAACCGGTGATCACAAAATTTTTTCCTTCAAAAGAAGGTTTTCCCTCCGTCTCCTGCGGCTTTTCCAGGGTCAGGAGCTCCAGAAGCTCCGTCAGGATCTTCTGATTCTCTTCGCCGGTAAAGTAAGCTACAATGCCGTCGGCCAGAACGCCGCCGATTCCGTCTACCTCCATCAGTTCTTCCCGGGAAGCATGACGCAGCCGTTCCGGATCATTCCCGAAGGCCCGGCAGAGATTCCGGGCATTGGCAGAACCGATGCCGGCGATGCCCAGTCCGTAGATCAGGCGGGCCAGCGTCGTCGTACGGGCGCGTTCCGCGGCAGCCACAAGCTTGTTAAACGATTTCTGTCCCAGTCCTTCCATGCTGACGATGGCTTCCTCATGACGTTCCAACGAAAAAAGATCCGCAAAAGAACGGACCAGCCCGGCGCCGATGAACTTCTCCAGGGTCGCTTCGGACAACCCATCGATATTCAGGGCGTCCCGACTGACAAACAGCGCGAAGCTCTTGATCTTCTTCGCCTGGCAGTCCGGATTCGTGCAGTAAAGCGCCTTCACATCCCGCGTGCAGCGAATCTCAGTCCGCCCGCCGCACACCGGACAGGTCTCCGGCGGCGGCGCCATACCACTGCGGGTCAGGTTCTCCGCGATCTGCGGGATGATCATATTGGCCTTATACACCGTAATGCGGTCTCCCTCCCCCAGCGCCAGTGCCTCCAGAATACTCAGGTTGTGTACGCTGGCGCGGCTGACCGTGGTCCCCTCCAGCTGCACCGGTTCGAAAACCGCCACCGGATTGATCAGTCCCGTACGGGACGTGTTCCATTCGATATACCGCAGCGTCGTCTCGCCCAGCTCATCCGCCCACTTGAAGGCGATGGAATTTCGCGGGAATTTGGCGGTTCGTCCCAGAGAATCTCCATAAGCAATGTCGTCCATCAACAGCACCAGCCCGTCCGAAGGAAGATCATTGGAGGAGACCATTCCCGCAAAATTCACCACCACTGCAGGAAGTGTGTCCCGGTTGACCCGTTCAAAATACACCACGTCAAAGCCCTGACTACGCAGCCAGCGCAGCTGCACTTCCCGGGAATTGGCGAAATCTACTCCCTCCGCCTGTACCAGCGCGAAGGCATAGAAATGCACGCTCCGCCGCGCAGTCACTTCATTATTTAACTGACGTACCGAGCCACTACAAAGATTGCGCGGGTTCTTGTATTTTTCCTCGTCCGGAAGCTCCCGGTTGATCTCTTCAAAGTCCGAGTAACGGATGACCGCCTCCCCGCGCAGGACCAGCTCTCCCTGATAGGGAATGTGCAGAGGAACATTGCGGAACACCCGGGCATTCGCGGTAACCACCTCGCCCACCTCGCCGTTGCCGCGGGTGACAGCCTTGGCCAGTTCGCCGTTCTGATAAGTGAGAACGATGGTCAGCCCGTCCATTTTCCAGGATAGCAGCCCCTCCTGATCTCCCAGCCAGTCCGCCAGATCCTCCACATTCTTCGTCTTATCCAGGGAAAGCATCGGCGCGGCGTGTGTCTCCCGGGGCAGCTCACTGAGAAGCTCATAACCGACGCGAACGGTCGGGCTCCCCGCCAGGACCACACCCGTCTCTGCTTCCAGACTCTGCAGCTCGTCATACAGCGCATCATATTCATAATTTGTCATGATCTCGGAACTGTTCTGATAGTATTCCCGGGATGCCCGGTTCAGAATCTCCGTCAGTTCCTTCATCCGCTCCATGACTGTCGTTTCCATGCCTCTCTCCTTCTCTTTCCCGCAATAATTAAAGGAGTAGCGCCCGTCCATTTCAACGCAAGCGCCTCCGGTCTTCCTTGTTTTGTCTCTATTTAAGTGCCTCCAGCAGCACCCGCAATTCCTCTCCCTCGACCTTCCGCCAGGTCCCGACCTTCAGGTCTCCCAGACGGATATTCATGATACGGATCCGCTTAAGCCGCACCACCCGATAGTCCAGAGCCTCACACATGCGGCGGATCTGCCGGTTCAGTCCCTGCGTCAGAATAATACGAAATGTATTATACGACACCTTCTCCACCGTACAGGGGCGGGTCACCGTATCCAGGATCGGTACCCCGCCTCTCATAGCCTGCAGGAACGCAAGATCGACCGGTCGGTTGACCGTGACCAGATATTCCTTCTCGTGATAATTGCTGCCCCGAAGGATCCGGTCCATCATCTCACCTTGATTGGTCATAAGGATCAGACCTTCGGACATCTTATCCAGCCGTCCCACCGGATAAATACGGTGCGGATAATGGATAAAATCCACGATATTATCCGGCTCGTCCGCCGCCGTCGTACACACGATCCCCACCGGTTTATTGACAGCGAGAACGATCGGTTCTTCCCTGAGCTTCACGGGAACGCCCCGGCAGATCACCTGATTCTCCTCTGTCACCTGCATTCCCATGTCGGCAGGGCAGCCATCCACCAGAACTTCTCCGGCGGCGATCAGGCGGTCCGCCTCCCGGCGGGAGCAGACACCCGCGGCACTCAGATATTTATTCAGTCGCATCGTTTCCTTTTCCATTACAGAATTTCCCGCATTTCTCCTATTCTATTCAAACCAGCTGTCCGTCCATTATATCACAAATCAAATCACGGAGTTTCCTTTTTTCGCCCCCAGCCGGTAAGGACCGCAATAAGGAATACCGCAAACAAGGCAAAGCCATATATTGTCCCCCCGGCAACCACCACAGGCGACAATCCGGTCAATGCAGCGCCGATAAATACGAAAACGCTCATAAACGGTACAATCGCCGGAAGGCTGTTTGCTGTACCATCCAAAAGGTTTGCCCGGCGATACGGATGAATATTCTTAGCTGAACCGATTTTATTCAAAATGGGGCCAAACGTAAGAATCGAGGCACTGCTTACACCACCCAGCAGAATGGTTGTCACCGCAATCCCGGCCATACACACCAGCTCAGCTCCCGTATCCGTTTGCGCCATCTTGCTGTTCAGAATCTTTTCCGCGATAAGATTCAGCATGCCGGCATCATTTAACACTCCCATGATTCCAAAGACCGAGATCACCAGCGCACAGGTCGGAAGGATGCCATTCACACCGTCGATCAGGAAACCGGTCGCCTCGTTATTCGCTGCGTCATTGGCGAAAACTGCATCAAAGGTGAACAGTCCCGTTGCGAGTCCGACCGCGGTTCCAAGAAACAGACCAACAAAGATTCCTTCATAAATATTTCTGGTTTTCGTAGAGACGACCAGCATTACAACCACCGGAATCAGCATCACCAGAGAAACAGGATTCGAGGCTGCATCGATTTCTCCGCCCTGCCATGTGCCGCCCATTCCGCCAAATACCGCGAAGATCACAATTGAAATCAGACCCGCCACCGCCGAATATTTCAGGCGGCTGGAAACCACCCCGCCAATGTCTGCCGGACGTCCGTCCTTAAACTGCTGTGTCGAGGAGGAAGCGATCGTTGTATCGGAAATAGGAGCCAGATTGTCTCCGAAAATTGCCCCTGACACAATACTTCCCGCCATCAGCATCTCATTCCCGCCAAGGATCAGTCCGGCCGGATAAAAGATAGGAAACGCGATAAACATCGTTCCGATGGACGATCCCGTAGCCGTCGATACGATACAGGTGGCAAGAAATGTGAACGCCACAAACAGTCCGCCCCGGAGTCCCACCGCATTCGCGATCCACACAAATCCGCCGGACAGTCCACAGGTCTTGATCAGCTGGCTGAACATGCCAACCAAAAGAAGAATCACAACCACGGAAACCGACGTGATCGACGAGATACCACGGATTGCGCTTTCCCAGTATTCCGTGTAGCTCGTGCAGAATACTCCTCCGACAAGAAGTGCGAGGAACCCGCCTACCGCCAGCGCCTCCATGTTAAAGGCCCGAAACCCGATAAACAACACCATGCAGAAAAATACATAAATCACAACCGGAACCAGTGAAAACCCGATTCCTCCCCGAAATGTCAGCTTCTTTTCCTTTTGATCCATCATCCTTTTCCTCTCTTTCCTGATTGATCTCTGTTTCCTGACCGCGGCTCCCTGTTCATTGATCGTTCGCCCGGTCACACCTTCCTGTCCTTACGCTTTGTTCAGATTCATTTTCATAATATTGCGATAGCGGGAGCCCGGCGTCCGCTCCAGACTGAACGGCTCACCCTCCGGCATCGGATACTGCCCGATAAAGGAACGGATCCTCTCCATCTCTTCGTCCGTCAGGTTAAAGCTCAGAATATTCGCATTATCCTCGACATGCCGGCTGTTCCTGCAGCCTACCATCACCGCTCCCACGCCCGGCTGATTCAGAATGTACCGTACCGCCACATTTGAAATACTGACCTGATACTTATCTGCAATTTCCTTCAACAGGAGAAGAATCTTCTGGTATCCGTCCCATCCCAGAGAATCTTCGATAATCTGCAGATATTTAACATGCGATCGGGTCTCCGGCTCAAAGTCACTGCGTTTAACGCCGATCCAACGTTCGGCGAGAAAGCCTCCCGCCAGTGTGCCATAGCAGAAGCTATAGACATCATGCTCCCTCGAATACGGCAGCAGTGCCCGCTCCGGCCTCCGGTCAAATACCGAATACTGCGTCTGATTGGATATCACCGGTATTCCCGCATCGACCATCTGCTTCAGATGCTTCGTATCAAAATTGCACATGGCAATATTGCGGATTTTTCCTTTCTCCTGAAGCTTTACCAGGTCAAACGCTGTCTCCATCATTCCCGGCACCTCATAATCCCACCAGTGAAACTGCACCAGATCCAGACAGTCCCGATGCATCCGCATCAGGCTGCGGTCTACCACCTTCTCCGTATATTCAAAATTCACCTGATCAAGGATATTCAGATCCGGTACATACTTCGTATGAATCTGAATATCGTCATGCGAATATCCGCCCATCGCCTTTAACTCTTCAACAAATCTCCCAAGGATCTCTTCCACTCCGGTATAGATATCCGCGCAGTCAAACGTGGTCAGGCCGCGTTCCTTTAACATATGAAATGCCTTCAGCGCATCGTCAAAATCCAGCTGCCCCTTCAGACAGTGCTCCGCAGACAGCTGCCAGCAGCCATTAATGACCCGGCTGAACGTATACCCATTATCCAAAGTAATTTTTGATGAAGTAATCTGATGAATCATAGTCTTTCTTCCTCCTTCTGAGCCGGAACGATCGTGCAGTCCCCATGATGAAATACCCGTTTTCCAGTCCTTGTGATCTTAAATTTTGCTCCACAGTTCGGATCCGGGCACGCGATCAGGCTATCCGAAAGCATCCAGTCGTTTTCCTGAAGCGGGCGCTGTTTTGCAGGAAGAATCGGGAGCAGCGCAGCCAGCGCGTACATCGAAAAGGACCGTGTCTGCGGAAAGATCAGATTCTCTCCTTCAACCAGAAAATAGTCACCTGCCCGGTGACTGCACACCATCGGTCTGTCCGTCGCAACCACTTCCACCTTTAAATCATACAACCAAAAACTGTCATCCATACTTTCTCTCCCCTTTCCCTGCTTCTGTCTGTGAAAATGTCTCTTCACATATGTTCGCAGATCGGAGCCGCTAATAAAAAACCCGTCCCTGAATAAAATTCAAGGACAGGTCTGTAAACCTGCGGTACCACCTTCATTGACATCCGGAAGATGTCCACCTCTGCGGAATGGATTCCATTCCCGGCCCTTTAACGCCTGCCACACGTCTCAACTAACAGGTTCTCTCTCCTGCTCATCTCGCCCTCCGGGGCCCACCCGACTTCACTGACATCATCCGGTTTCCACCATCCCGGACTCTCTGAGGACCGTTTAAAGTCGGAACTCCCCCATCACTGGTTTTTTTCATTATAGTTACAATTCAGGATGATGTCAATTAAATTTATCTTTGAAGGTCGAACTGTTTTCCGATTTGTCGTCAATAACCAGATGATAATACGTATTGGAAGTCAGGCGGTACACCGCCGCTCTCGTCAAATATCCGTCATCGTCATACAGATGCAGATTTTTCATCAGCACCTGGTCAGGAACTTTCGTTTTCTCCTCCGTCAGCCGCTCCGTCATTTCTGTCATTTCTTCACAATCAAATCGTAGCTCTCCGCCACCATCCGCTTCACCTCATCATCCGGGATACTCCCGTCCAGAATAATCGTATTCCAGTGTTCCTTATTCTGGTGATATCCCGGCTGGACAGACGCATACACCCTCCGCCAGAAATCCCTCCACGCCGGATCCACCTTCACATTGACACAGATATTTCCATTCCGCTCATACGTCCATGCAAAAGCGCGTTTATTCTTCTTATACCGAAGCAGGATCCAGTTAGCGTCACGAAACGGCGCGTCTATATACACGTCCGGCAGCGCCATTCCATAATCCAGGATTTCTTTTCGTTCTGTCACAATATCACCTCGATAAACTGGAAGTTGTCTGTAAGTTGCTGATACATATCATTCTGACTTTTTCAGATGAAATTCTTCCTCGGCTAATTCCAGGCGTTTC
>JAJQDL010000086.1:449-2582 GCA_021202235.1 Lachnospiraceae bacterium | reverse complement strand
CTGATATGAAAACCACAACTGAAATGCAGCTCGTACCGATCACGAAGCTGGTGCCATATGTAAATAATGCTCGGACACACTCGCCGGAGCAGATAAACAAGCTCCGCTCTTCCCTGCGGGAATTCGGATTCATCAATCCTGTCATTATCGACAGGGACTACGGCGTGATTGCCGGTCATGGCAGGATTGAGGCTGCAAAGGCTGAGGGCATCAAAGAAGTGCCTTGTGTATTTGCAGACCATCTGACTGAGGCCCAGAAGAAAGCTTACATTCTCGCTGACAACCGTATGGCATTGGACGCGGGCTGGGATGAGGAACTTCTGCGTGTCGAAATCGAATCCCTCCAAGGAGAGGACTTCGACATTGGGCTGACTGGATTTGACGAAAAAGACCTCGCCGATTTATTCGGTTCAGACGATGACGGGCTGGCTGAGGATGACGATTTTGACCTCTCGGAGGCTCTGGAGAAAGCCTCCTTTGTGGAACGAGGTGACATCTGGACAGTCGGAAGGCATCGGCTGATGTGCGGGGACGCTACCTCCGCAGACAATGTTGATGCCCTGATGGACGGCAAAAAGGCAAACCTGATTGTTACCGATCCCCCTTATGGCGTCTCCTTCAAGTCCTCGGACGGGCTGACAATACAGAACGATTCCATCAAGGGCGAAGAGTTCTATACATTCCTCTATAACGCATTTACGAACATGGCGGCACACCTCGAAAAAGGTGGAGCCGCTTATGTTTTCCATGCCGACACGGAGGGGCTGAACTTCCGCAAGGCATTTATAGATGCCGGATTTCATCTGGCTGGCGTGTGTATCTGGGTGAAGAATTCCCTGGTGCTTGGGCGCAGCGATTACCAGTGGCAGCACGAACCCGTGCTGTATGGATTTCTGCAGAACGGCAAGCATCCGTGGTATTCCGACCGCAAGCAGACCACCATCTGGAACTACGATAAGCCGAAACGGAAGGCAAACCACCCTACCAGCAAACCGCTTGACTTGCTGGGATACCCCATCGGCAATTCCAGTCAGGAGAACGGAATCGTAATCGATACCTTCGGCGGCTCCGGCTCCACGCTCATGGCCTGTGAACAGATGAACCGCATCTGCTGCACGATGGAGCTTGACCCGAAGTACGCCTCTGTTATCCTTCGGCGCTATGTGGAAGATACAGGTGACGCTGACGGCGTGTATGTCACCCGGGACGGCGAGAAAATCCCGTACTCCGCTCTGGTGAAGGAGGTAAGGACGGATGGATAAGCCGGAATACCATCTGGTCAGTCTGTCCGGCGGCAAGGACAGCACAGCCATGCTCCTTCGGATGCTTGAAGAAGGGATGCGAATCGACTGCATCCTGTTCTGTGATACCGGGCTGGAGTTTCCGGAAATGTATATGCACCTGAATCAATTGGAGCAGGACATCGGCAGAGAGATCACTCGTGTTCGGTCGAACCACTCCTTCGAATACCTGATGTTTGACAAGCCTGTTTCGAGGAAGAAAAACAGCTCGTATGCGCAGAAATACGGACTGATTCATGCTGGCTACGGATGGGCGGGGCCGAAAATGCGCTGGTGTACCACCCAGCTCAAGGATGCGCCAAGAGAGGCGTTTCTCAGGAGCCTGCGCAAAGAGTATACGGTGATAGAATATGTGGGGCTGGCGGCAGACGAGCAGTATCGCCTTGAGCGAAAGAACAACCAAAATCCAAACCACCGCCATCCGCTGATGGACTGGGGTATGACCGAACAGGACTGCCTTCAGTATTGTTATGACCGTGGCTACACCTGGGGCGGTCTGTATGAGCATTTTAAGCGGGTATCCTGCTGGTGCTGCCCCTTGCAGAGCCTGAATGAGCTGCGACAACTGCATCGATTTTACCCGAACTTGTGGCAGACGCTAAAGGAATGGGACAAACGGACCTGGAGGAAATTCCGTGCTGATTACAGCGTGGAAGAACTCGAAGTCCGTTTTCAATTTGAAGAGGAATGCGTCAGGGTCGGCAAGCCGATTAAAGGCAGAGCCTTCTATGCGGAACTGAGAAACCGTCTGGAGGCGGTCACGAATGAATAATTTGACACTCGGCAGTCTCTTTGACGGGAGCGGCGGATTTCCACTGGGCGGCCGGCGTGC
>JAJQDL010000086.1:0-439 GCA_021202235.1 Lachnospiraceae bacterium | reverse complement strand
CCGGAATCTCTGCGTTTTGGTCAGCAGAAGTGGAGCCGTTTCGCATCCGGGTGACCACAAAATGGATGCCTTTTATCAAGCATTACGGTGATGTATCTGCCATCAGCGGTGCAGAATTGCCTCCTGTAGATATTATCACATGGGGTTCACCTTGTCAGGATTTATCTATAGCGGGCAAAAGAGCGGGACTCGGCGGCAGCCGTTCAGGGCTATATGTCGAGGCGGTTCGCATCGTTAAAGAAATGCTCGAAGCGACAAATGGCGAGTATCCGAAATTCTGCGTATTCGAGAATGTTCCCGGACTGCTTTCCAGCAACGATGGAGCGGATTTTTACGCATGTCTTGACATGGTGCAGGAGCTTGGTTTTTTGCCTGACGTCAATATTCTGGACGCGCAGTTTATGGGTGTGCCACAGAGAAGAAAGAGAGTGTTTATTAC
>JAJQDL010000135.1 GCA_021202235.1 Lachnospiraceae bacterium | reverse complement strand
CTGAGGCTGCATAGCTGTGGGAAATCCCGGATAGGGAAGAGTCTTGATATTGCAGGAATACAGCCGCGGCTTCCCGACCACGCGAATACTGTCATCAAACTCCACGACCTCGCAGCCCATCTCTTTGAGCTTCGCAGAAATCGCCTCCATATGCTTGGGGATCACATTCTTCACAGTCACATCGCCACGGGTCACTGCCGCAGCAAACATAAATGTCCCTGCTTCGATCTGATCCGGAATGATGGAGTACTCCGTGCTGTGCAGCCGCTCCACGCCGCGGATCCGGATCACATCCGTCCCGGCGCCCTTGACATTAGCTCCCATGGAGTTGATCATATTGGCCACATCCACCACATGAGGTTCCTTGGCTGCGTTCTCAATGATCGTGCTCCCGTCGGCCAGTACCGCCGCCAGCATGACATTGATCGTCGCACCCACAGACACGATATCCATATATACGTGACCGCCTACCAGCTCGCTGGCGTCCGCCACGACCATGCCATACTCTACCTGTGTATCCGCCCGGAGAGCCCGAAAGCCCTTCAGATGCTGGTCAATCGGACGGCTGCCGATATCGCAGCCACCGGGAAGAGCCACCTCTGCATGGCGATATATGCCCAGAAGGGCTCCCAGCAGATAATAAGCGGCACGCATCCGCCGGATATACTCGTTGTCTACACGGACGGAGTGAATGTTGCCGCTGTTAAGCTTCACGCGGTGCTTCCCCAGTCGTTCCACGACCACTCCGATATCCCGGAGGGCATCCAGCATCACATTAATATCCCGCACATCCGGCAGGTTATCTATAATCACAGGTTCGTCGGTCATGATGCCCGCCGCCAGAATTCCCAGCGCGGCATTTTTCGCCCCGCTGATGACGACCTCACCCACCAGCGGATTTCCGCCTTTCATAATATATTGCATTCTAATCTAACGCTCCCGATCCCTTTTTTGCCATCCCGAAGGGGCCGTATCCGTTCATTCCAGAACGCCTCCTGCCTCCGGGGTTGTGCACAAACAGACACTGCGTCACGAAAACACGACATTTCCGTATCTGTCTCATGACTCCTTTTGCGCGCACGAATAAACCAATCCTGCGGTTTATTGTAACACGCGCCGCCCGTTTTGTAAATGCCTTTTCCGGGAGCAGCCGACGAGACTCGCCGTCTACGGTTCCGGAAAATGACTGTCGGGAAGAGATGTCCGGAGAAAGAATTTCTCGCGTCAGACTCATTCAGACGGAAGAAGTCCGACAAAATGAAAATCTCCGGATTCCAGATAGTCCGCCGCATCCTGCTGCCCCAGCTTGTAGGTGCTTCCCTGTGTCGGATCATAACAGGTGACATTGTACTGATCATACCCCACCAGAAGGAGTACTGTCCCTTCCCTGTCCTGCAGCAGTACCGGGCAGCCCCGGTCTATGTAGTAGAGCAGAGCCTTCACGGTACATCCGCTGAGATTCAGCACACGATCCGGGAAAAGAGCCTGCGGAATATCCAGAGAGGAGCCCGTCGTATCCAGATCGTTCAGAAGCGTCTCCTCCAGCCCTTCCACAAAGAGGATCTGCTCCAGACAATTCTCCAGAGCCTCCGATGAACTGACCGCTGTGCTCTCTGCCAGGGTCAGCTCCGCACTGACATCCCGCCCGGTCCGGATCCACACCAGCTGTCCCGCGGAATCGATCACCGTTCCCATCGTCTCATATACTGCCGCGATCGCTGAGCCCGCGGAAGAAGTCACAGCTTTCAGATCTCCTTCGCCGAACGCATAATAGCGCAGCGACATGCCTTCCTCCGAGATGGTGGGAAGGCTCAGCGAGTCCCCTGCTGCATAACTGACCAGCTCCGGAGCGCGATATTCCGTCTCTCTGGACGAAGCGCCCGCGGACAGAGTCCACGTCCGCAGCTTTTCCTCTTCCGTCCGGCTGGCAAGAACAGTCATTGATTCCGTCGTTTCCGGATTGCTCTGAATCAGCGTATCACTGTCCGTAGAGGAGAATCCCCCCTCAGAATCCTTCTTCAGCCGCTCCAGGATCACCTGGTCGCCATCTACGGTGACCGAAGCGATGTAAATGTCTTCATATTCATAGCGCGCCGCTTCCGCGCCATCCCGTTCCTTGATCACGATAGCATAATAAGGATTGACGGAAAGGGCTCCCGACACGGCCGTATCCTCCTCATGGCTCAGCCCCAGGATGCAGTCCTCCCCGATAAAGCCCTGCGGAGAGATGCGATCCCCTGTGTCAGCCTCCATAAGCTGGCTGTCCCCATTGTCAAGGTAAAGGATCTGCACGCTGCCGGCATTTTGCCCGATCTCCCAGGCCACCGCCGTCTGGCTGTCATTGACGACGAGCTTCCGGTCTGAGGCACTGTCTACCAGGACCACGACTTCTCCGCCCTCCCAGTCAATGGAATACAGAGAATCACCCATGAGAAGGTACATCTGACCGTCTCCGCCCATACAGGCCAGCGTCTCAATGCCCTCCTGCAGAGTCTCACTTGTCCCCTTATAGGACAGGAAAAAGATCTCATTGAGATTATTTTCTTCCGCCATCTAGGTTAAATAAGAGACACCCAGCTCTCCCTCATGCTGTCCCCGGTTCATGTAA
>JAJQDL010000096.1 GCA_021202235.1 Lachnospiraceae bacterium | reverse complement strand
GCCAGTAAGGAGGGACGCACTATGAAGCGTTTTGGAATTGAAGTCGATGTCAAGAACCGGCCGGCACTGGACCCGGAGTTCCTGCCCATCCTGAAGTTCAACCGTTCATTCCTCGAGACGGCGAAGAAGCCGGTCTCCCTCGCCGTGGAACGCGCGGACGGGCAGATGGCCTCCTGCCACACCTTTATCCATGGAACACCGGAGATGGCGGACGCCGACCATTATTATGTGAATCGTCTGGTAAAGACCATCCTGTGGATGAAGGGCGGCTATAAGGTCTATGTGGCCGGCGATGAAGACATTTATAAATATCTGAAGAAAGCCTTCTCCAACGGTGAAGAGCAGGATTTTGACTACCACTATATGTCCGACGTTTTCGAGCACCCCTTCGAGGTCGTTCTCTGTGATCAGGTCCCCGAAGCCAAAGATGCTCCCAAAGCCATGGGCGGACATCTGGAGGGCTGCCGCATCGGTTTCGATGCCGGCGGCAGCGACCGGAAGGTCTCGGCCGTTATCGACGGTGAATCCGTGTATTCGGAGGAGGTCGTATGGTACCCCAAGACCACGGCCGACCCGGATTACCACTATAACGGCATCGTCGCCGCCCTGAAATCCGCCGCAGAGCATCTGCCGCGGGTAGACGCCGTGGGCGTCTCCTCCGCCGGTGTCTACATCAATAACCGCACCATGAACGCCTCCCTGTTCCTGAAGGTTCCCAGGGATCTCTTTGACGCTAAGGTAAAAGATATCTATATCCGTGCCATCACCGATACCTTCGGCGACATTCCCTTCGAGGTCGTCAACGACGGCGATGTCTCCGCGCTGGCCGGGACCATGAGTCTGGGCGAGCCCAACGTGCTCGGCATCGCCATGGGAACCAGCGAAGCTGTGGGCTATGTGGATTCCGAAGGACGGATCACCGGCTGGCTCAACGAACTGGCCTTCGTCCCCGTGGACGCACAGCCGGAGGCCATGGAGGACGAATGGTCGCACGACATCGGCTGCGGCGTCAAATATTTCTCCCAGGACGGCGTGATCAAGCTGGCTCCCCGGGCGGGGATCATTCTGGACGAAGCGCTCTCCCCCGCCGAGAAGCTGAAGGCCGTACAGGCGCGGATGGCGGAGGACGACGAGGCAGCCGCTCAGGTCTATACCTCGATCGGCACCTATCTGGGACACACGCTGGCCTACTATTATGATCTGTACAGCTGCCGCCACGTCCTGCTGCTGGGGCGCGTCATGTCCGGCAAGGGCGGCGACATCATTCTGGCCGAGGCTAAGCGGGTGCTGGCCGACGAATATCCGGAGCTTGTGGGGAAGATCCTTCCCTCGCTGCCCGATGAAAAATTCCGCCGGGTGGGCCAGTCCGCTGCGGCCGCCAGCCTGCCGGAGATCCTGTAAAAAATATACAGGCTCACAGCCTGTTGGGACGTCTGCAGAGCAGCATTTCGCGTCCCATGAGAGAGGAGGTTGCGGTTTTCCATGCGTATTACTCATGCCAATCTGTTTGTAAATGGTGCTTTTCAAATGGGAAGCATCGATTTTGACACCAGGATCACCGACATCGGCCCGGCGAAGCTTCCCGGCGACCTGGATGCCGGGGGAGATTACATCATCCCCGGACTGATCGACATCCATACCCACGGCGCCATGGGCGAGGACGCCAGCGACGGCAAGGGGGAGGGGCTCGTTACCATGTCCCGCTACTACGCCGCCCGCGGCGTGACCTCCTGGTGCCCCACCACGATGACGTTAAAAGAACTGGTGCTGCGCACCGCGGCGGAAGCAATCCGTGACTTCCGGCGTCCGGCGGATGGCGCTAAAATCGCGGGGATGAACCTTGAGGGTCCCTTCCTCTGCTACGCCAAACGCGGCGCGCAGGCTGCCGAGAACCTGCACGCGCCGGACATCGACATGTTCCGTCGTCTGAATGAGGCCTCCGGCGGGCAGATTCGCCTGGTCACTGTGGCCTGCGAGGAGCCCGGCGCGCTCGATTTCATCCGCGAAGCGTCCCGGGAGTGCACCGTTTCCCTGGGGCACACCACCGCCGACTATGACACAGCCATGGCCGCCTACGAGGCCGGAGCCTCTCACGCCACCCATTTGTTTAACGCCATGCCCGGCCTGCTGCACCGGGCGCCCGGTGTCATCGGGGCAGCTTCAGATGCCGGAGCCACGGTGGAGCTGATCTGCGACGGCCTCCATATCCATCCCTCCGTGATCCGCCTGACCTACCGGCTCTTCGGCAAGAAGCTGATCATGATCTCCGACTCCCTGCGCTGCGCCGGGATGCCGGACGGGGACTATACCCTGGGTGGACAGCCCATCACCATGAAGGCGGGCAAAGCCGTGCTCACCGGCACAGACACGCTGGCCGGTTCCTCCATCCACCTGATGGACGCCCTATGCCGCTCCGTCTCCTTCGGAGTTCCGCTGACCGCCGCCGTCACTGCCGTGACAGAGGCACCGGCCCGGGTCATCGGACGGGAGAAGGAGATCGGTACATTGACCGCAGGAGCCTGTGCCGATCTGTGCATCCTGGATCGGGAACTGAACCTGAAAGCTGTTTTCGTGGACGGACGCAGAGTTGTCTGAGAAAAAGAAACAAAAGAACGGACTTCCCACGGAAGTCCAACCCGGTCAGTTGGCCGGAGAAGGGGGATACCAACCATGAAAATTATTTCCGCCAAAGATTACCGGCAGATGAGCCGCAAGGCCGCCAACATCATCTCCGCCCAGGTCATCCTCAAGCCCGACAGTGTACTAGGTCTGGCCACCGGCAGCAGCCCCATCGGCACCTACCAGCAGCTCATTGAATGGTACCGCAAGGGAGACCTTGATTTCGCCCAGTGCCGCTCGGTGAACCTGGACGAATACGTGGGGCTGGGGGCTTCCAGCGACCAGAGCTACGTCTATTTCATGCGCAATCACTTTTTCGATCATATCAACATCGATCCGGCCAACACCCACATTCCCTGTGGAGTCAATCCGAACGCGGAAGAGGAATGCGCCCGCTATGACACCCTGATCCGCTCTCTGGGCGGCATCGACCTGCAGCTGCTGGGGCTGGGGCCCAACGGTCACATCGGGTTCAATGAACCCGACGACTATTTCACGAAAGGCACCCACCGGGTACACCTGACCGAAGCCACGATCCAGGCCAACAAACGCTTCTTTGCGTGCGAAGAAGACGTCCCGGCCTACGCCTACACCATGGGCATCTGCGACATCATGCAGGCCGAACGGGTGCTGATGGTCGTCAGCGGCGCCGCCAAGGCGGAAATCGTGAAGGAAGCCTTCTTCGGTCCCGTCACGCCCCGTGTACCCGCCTCCATCCTGCAGCTGCACAAGGATTTCACCCTGGTGGCTGACGAGGCGGCGCTGTCCGCACTTTAAGCGGACTCTCCCATCATCTGTTCCGAAAGCAGGGCAGGACCAGCCGAAATACAGCTGGTCCTGCCCTGCTTTTGCTCACAATCTTACATTTTCTAACCGCTTGACACAAATGGGCAGAACAGGGTAGAATATGGGCAGGATATGTGAGGAGGAACCGGCATGATACTCAGGGAAAACGAAACCACAGAACTGAAGGCAATCGTCACCGACGACCTGAAGAAAGAGATCATCGCGTTTGCAAACTCTCATGGAGGAAAGATTTATATCGGAGTTCAGGATGACGGAACCGTCCTCGGAGTGGCAGACCCGGACGGCACAGCGCTGCAGATCAGCAATATGATCCGCGATGCCATCAAACCCGATCTGACCATGTTTATTCATTATGAGACTCTTAAGATTGAAGAAAAACCGGTCGTTTCTATTGATATTCAGCATGTAACCGAGAGGAACTATTACATCGCCAAAAAAGGACTGCGACCGGAAGGTGTGTATGTTCGTCAGGGATACTCCGCAGCACCGGCCACAAGCACAGCGATCCGGCACATGATCAAAGAAACCGACGGCGATCATTTTGAAGAGATGCGCTCGCTGGAGCAGGAGCTGACTTTTCAGACAACCGCAGAGGAGTTTGCCGGAAGGAAGCTCGCCTTTGGTCCTCCGCAGATGAGAACTCTGAGAATAACGAGTCCGGACGGGGTCTATACGAACCTTGGTCTCCTGCTTTCCGACCAGTGTGTCCATACCATCAAAGCGGCTGTTTTTGAGGGAACGACGCAAAATGAGTTTAAAGACCGGAAGGAATTCACGGGATCCCTGTTAAAACAAATGAACGATGTCTATGAATACATCGATTTTCGCAACCCGGTTCACTCCACCTTTGACAAACTGCGCCGCATCGATCAGCGGAGCATCCCGGAGGTGGCTGTGAGAGAAGCACTGCTGAATCTGCTGATCCACCGGGAATACGCCTTTCGCGCCAGCGCTCTGATCAGCATTTATTCGGACAGGATCGAGTTCGTTTCCGTGGGCGGACTGGTCAGCGGCGTGACGCAAAACGATGTGATGATGGGGATCTCCGTATGCCGCAATATGAATCTGGCCAATGTATTTTATCGTCTGGAACTGATCGAGGCATACGGAACCGGTATCCGCAAGATCATGAATGCCTATGAGGGAACCGGTGTTACTCCACAGATTGAAACGTCCGACAATGCATTTAAAATCATTTTGCCCAGCCTGACAGCTCCGCATGAGGAGAAGCCGCTGACATATGCCTTCGGGCCCCAGGAGAGCAAAGAAGAGAAACTGATCCTGTCGCTGCAGCGGCAGGGAACCATCCGGCGGAAAGATGCCGAGAGTCTGCTGGGAGAGAGCCAGTCTTCCTGCGGGCGGCTGCTGAAAAAACTGACCGGAAGCGGAAAAATCGTGCGGGAGGGAAATGGAAAAAATACCTTCTACCGTCTTCCGTAACAGGAATTATCTCCGGAAGCTTCTGTCGCGGATCTCACGGCTCTCGCCTCCCTACTTCGCCCGCCACCAAATATTCGAAAAGGGCACAGAAAAGAGGGCACAGCCATCTTCCGGCTGTGCCCTCTTCTTCTACGCGCAAATGCGTGTTTCTTATGATTCTTATTTCAGGGTAACCTTTGCGCCCTCGGCCTCCAGAGCAGTCTTGGCAGCCTCGGCCTCTTCCTTGGAAACCTCGTTCTTGAACACCTTAGGAGCACCGTCGACAACCGCCTTGGCTTCCTTCAGACCCAGACCGGTCAGCTCGCGGACCACCTTGATGACCTTAACCTTGTTCGGGCCGATCTCAGTCAGCTCCACATCGAAGGAATCCTTCTCCTCTTCCTCAGCGGCAGCGGGGCCAGCCACGACAACACCCGCAGCGGCGGATACGCCGAACTTCTCCTCGCAGGCTTTTACCAGGTCATTCAGTTCCAGTACACTCAGCTCTTCGACAGCTGCGATAATCTCATCAATGCTAAGTTTTGCCATTTTATTTTCCTCCATAATTATTTTATTTTTTGTTGTGTGTCCTCCCGGGGGAGGCTTCTCATGCGGCACAGGGGAGACGGATTACGCCTCGGCCTCGGCGGCCGCCGCGGGCTCGCCCTTCTTCTCCGCGATCTGGCTGATCACGCGGGCAAAATTCGCCATCGGAGACTGCAGGCTTCCCAGCAGTTTGGACAGCAGCTCGTTTCTTCCGGGGATCAGCGCGATGGCATTGATGCCCTTCTCGTCATAGTAGGTGCCTTCCACCACACCGGCCTTCAGGGAAATCGCATCGTTGGTCTTTGCAAAGGTTGCCACAACCCGCGCAGGGGCAGTTGCATCATCGGCAGACACAGCAATGGCACTCGGTCCCTTCAGATCCGCAGACAGGGGTTCGAAATCCGTTCCCTTCATCGCGATGTTCATCAGCGTGTTCTTATAGACACGGTAGGTCACACCCGCCTCCCGCATCTGCTTACGCAGCTGCGTATCGGCATCCACGGTGATTCCACGGTAATCTACGAGAACAGCGGACTTGGCATCGGCAAGAAGTCCGGAAATCTCCTGCACAACCGGCTGTTTCAGTTCTACTTTGGCCATGATTCGGTTACCTCCTTTTTAAATTTTGCGCAGCGCGCCGGAGATCCGGCTTGCTGCAAGGTACCGCTGCGAAAAAAGAAAACCTCCCGCCGCACGCGACAGGAGGAAATACTCTCACAAAAGCTGTGATATCCATTCTTCCTCGGCAGGCGTTTGCAACTTATGCCTCTCGGCACCTGCTGTCTTCGGCAGTGGTATCGCTGCGGCATCGCCGCAGACTTTTTCACTTTATCATATTTTGGCAGGGCTGTCAATCCCTGTTTTACTGTTTTGCAAAGCTCTGCGCGCTGAGCAGCCCGTACATGGGCGGTGTCGTCAGCGCCGCGCGCCGGATGGCCTGCACCATGACATGAGCGGCCAGAGTTCCGGCTACATTGATGTCCGCGGGAACCTCTCCCACGGATAGCGCGTAAATGCTGTCGCCGTCCCCCATTGTGTGAACCGGACGGATAGCCCGCGCATAGCCATTGTGAGTCATGGCAGCGATCTTACACAGCTGTGTCTTGGTAAACCGGCCGTTGGTGATGACCGCGCCGATCGTCGTATTGGTATTCGGCATCTCGGGAGCGGCTGCCGCCGCGGCCAGACGATAGAGCGTCTTCTCGCTGTCGGCAAAACTCCGCCGATCCGGGGTCAGAAGCCCCGCCAGGATCTCATCGGTCTCCGGGTCGCGGATATCCCCCAGGGCGTTCACCGCCACCACAGCGCCCATCTTCAGTTCTCCCAGCTGAACCGCATAGAGACCCAGGCCGGAATTCATCGCCGTATCGGCACCCTGAAGCTTCCCGACAGTCGCTCCGGTTCCGGCGCCTACATTGCCCTCCGCGGGGCAGTTTTTCTCCGCGTTCCGGCAGGCCTCATAGGCCATCGCCGCGTCCGGTCGCACCTTCGCGGTCACCAGCCCCAGATCGTAGATGTCCGACTGGCACACCAGCGGCACCCGCACATCTCCCACAGCAAAGCCGATGCCCTGTTCCTCCAGATAGCGCATGACGCCGCCGGCCGCATCGAGGCCGAAGGCACTGCCGCCAGAGAGCAGCACCGCATGAATCACCTCCGCAGCCGCCACAGGCTTCAGCAGCTCCGATTCCCGGGAGGCCGGTCCGCCGCCGCGGACATCGAGCCCCGCCCGGGCGCCTTCCTCACCCAGGAGAAGCACCGTGCAGCCGGTGGCGTGCTCCAGATCCTGGGCATGGCCGATCTTCACTTGTTCAATTTCTGTGATGGGAATTTCCTGTAATATCGTATTCATAAAATATCCCTCAGCGCGTCTGGCGCACCAGCGGCAGCATAACACGGCAGATGGCGGTGGTCAGGATGGCACAGACAATGGCCTCCGGGACGCCCGCGCTGATGATGATGACCAGAATGGCCGAATAGACCGCCTCGTAGCCGGTCGCGGCCGCATAGAGGTCAATAAAGAAAACATAGATCAGGTTCATGACCAGCAGTGTGTTGGTCATCGAACCCGCCAGACCCGCTACCGCCAGAGAAGCCAGCGTGGTGACTTCCTTCTTCTTCACCAGCTTCCCCAGCACGAAATGCATCCCCCGATATACGAGAGGGGAAACGATGCCGATGAGAATACGGGGCACAAAGCACACGAGCAGACTCGCCAGATTCCCGTTAGCAATGAACGGAGAAAAACAGAACGAAGTCAGGTTCGGGGCGAAGGTCGCCTTGATGCAGCTGGTCAGCCCGAAGAAGGCTCCCAGGAGCGCGCCCGTCTGCGGTCCCAGCAGGATCGAGCCGACGACCACCGGGATATGCAGGGTGGTAGCGCTGATGATGCCCAGATTGATGTACCCCAGCTGCGGGATACTGGCCATGACGATGATTATTGCTGCAAATACGGCAGTCAATACCATCCTGGTGGTCCTGTTCTTTACAGTATTCATTTGTTCTCCTTCTGCTGCCGTTCCCTTTCCCGGGATACAGCGCATGCGCCCGGCACGACCGCCGGACAGCCTATTTATTATAGGAAAGAGAACCTGTTCTGTCAATCGCTTTCGTCAAAAACACCGGCGAGTTCATATAGCTCCTCCAGCGTCAGGTTCTGCTCATACAGGAACTGCGCCGCCTCGCGGCCCACGTAGCGAAAATGCCAAGGCTCATAGTCGATCTGCGTGATTTCCTCCTTGTCCTCCGGATAGCGCAGAATGAAACCGAAACGCCAGGAATTCTCATGCAGCCAGAGGATGCCTGGCTCCGAGGCCTGAGACTCATCCAGCGCACTGTTTCCGGCCGCGACGATATCCAGCGCCAGACCGGTCTCGTGCTCACTGCAGCCCGCTGGCATCACATAGCGCAGAGTTTCCTCCAGCGCCTCTTCCTCGGACATTCCATACAGTTTCATGCGGGAGAGCACATCCGCATCAATCAACGACTGCTGATAGTCTGCATCCCGGTATCCGGACATTATATAATAGGTATATCCGCCCTCCTCCGCTGCCGTCGTGAGCAGCTCCGTCAGATCGTCATAGAGGATTTCCGCTACCTCCACACGCCCGTTATTCAGCATCTGCAGAGACACCTCGTAATCCTCCGGAATCGCATGCTCCTTATTGACCAGAATGAGAAGCTCCTCATTCCCTTCATAGATCTCCCGGCAAGCCGCCGCCAGCGCCTCCTGTTCCGCATCCGCAGCCGTCCCGGCAGACTCGCTCTCCTCCTGCGAAACCGCTGCCTCTGCCGCCAGCACCTGAGAGCCGACGGACGCCCGCGCGCTCCGGGAGAACAGCTTTACCAGACCGCAGCCCGCCAGGATTCCTCCCGCCAGAAGACTAAATGCCAGCAAAAAAGACAGCCTGCGCATCTTCCGTCTGCGCCGTCCGTACTTTTTTCCACTGTGTTTCTCCTGATTCTTTTGTTCTTCTTTCATCATCGCGCTCTGGCTCCTTTCCATGATCTGGAACCAGTCTAAGGGTTTTCTGTCTCACCATTGCGGCAAAAATGCCTCTGAAATGCATCCTCAACTTGCCCCCGACCGAAAGAAATACATCCGAGCTGCATCTTTTTTGCATCCGCCCTGTTCCTGCGGAACAAAAAACCGGCCTCCATGCTGTGAATAAAACACGTGTCAGCCCTGGCGGCTCTCCAGAGCCTGCTCCAGCCGACTTTCCCGGGCCCGGTTGTACTGGATCAGATACTCCAGCTCATCCGTCCCCGGCCGCAGGCCGCGAAATGTGATCCCGTTCGCGTCGACAAGCTGCTGCTGGACTGTCTGATGCTTCTGATTTGCCCCCGGGCGGGACGGCTTCGCCGTCGCATTCTTTTTCCGCATCTCCGGCCGCGGAATCGTGGGCGTCACACGCCCCGGATCGTGCTTCTCTGAACGGGATGCCGTACTTCCGTAGCCGGTTCGCTGGCGCTCCGCCGCCTCCTGCTTCCCCTTCGTCTGCGCTCTTCTCACCAGCTGAATGATCCAGATCAGAAAAATAAGAGTAATAATAAAGCTCATTCTATGTACCTCCCCCTGCGGAATACTTTTATTATAAAAAAATGCGCCTCTGCATCAAGCGCTTTCTCATAAATCTTTGAAATAACAAAAGAAGCCCCAAACCTGCTGCTATAGCCAAGCTTAGGACTTCTCACTGCGCCATCAGGGGCTCGAACCCTGGACACCCTGATTAAGAGTCAGGTGCTCTTCCAGCTGAGCTAATGGCGCTTATTCTGTTGCGGCGAACTGTCTCTCACCGAACGAAAAGGAGTATACAACAAACGAAGCTAAAATGCAAGCGCTTTTTTTAAAAAAACAGTTTTCTTTTTTTCGTTCTTTTTTTGACAAATATTCTCAGCATCATTTACAAATATGCTCCGATTATGTTATAGTATTTCCGCAGTCAACACAGACAAAGACCGGCCGTATGCGGACATTTTCACGATATGCTTCACGGTGAAGTCTCTGTCTGCGGGACTGTCAATCTGCCGTCTGCGGTGTCGGCCGGAATACTCCGGCCGGTGAAAAGAGAAACAGGTGTGAATCCTGTACGAACCCGTCACTGTATTTGGGGAGTGTCCGGCCATGATGTCACTGAGAAATCGGGAAGGCGGCCGGGCACGGCGATCCATAAGTCAGGAGACCTGCCACAGACGATCCGGGAATTTTCCGGGACCACGAGGTACTGGTCGTGTTGGATGCATCCCGAATCCTGTCTTACAGGATTCCCCGCCGCTCCCCTTCGGAATGAAAGATTTCTGATGAGGAGTGTGAGCAGCTTTCAAAAACGTCCTCTTACCCCGCCCCTTGTCTAAGGGGCTTTTTGAATGGAGCAACAAGCGGTTCCATTCAAAGCAAAACCGGTTCCCTCCGGGGAACCCAACGGCCATCCGGCCAGAAAAAAGGAGGGTGTAACTATGAAAAAAAGAACCGCATCTCTGTTGGCGGCACTCCTTGTGCTCGCCCTGTGCCTGAGCGGGTGCAGCAGCAGTAGCAGCTTGGAGACCACCGCAGCAGAAACAACCGCAGAGACCACTGCAGCGGAAACGACCGATGCAGCGGAGACCACCGCGGAAGCCACGGATGATCAGGCAGCTGCCGATGAGGTCGCCGCACTGATCGACGCCATTTACGTTCAGGAATGGACCGAGGACACCGAAGCACTGTGTGCACAGGCGAAGGAAGCCTGGGATGCCCTGACGGATGAGCAGAAAGAGCTCGTCGAGGGCGAGAACGCCGATCCTGATTATTTCGGTAACGACACCGGCGATGCCTCTCTGGATGATCCCCGCAATGCCGATGACATCGGGGAAAATGAACTGCTGGTCGTCAGCTTCGGTACATCCTACAACGACAGCCGCGTGCAGGATATCAAGAGCATCGAGGATGCCCTGCAGGAAGCCTATCCTGACTGGTCTGTGCGCCGGGCCTTCACCGCTCAGATCATCATCAACCACATCCTGGCACGGGACGGTGAGCAGATCGACAACGTCGAACAGGCTCTGCAGCGTGCCGTAGACAACGGTGTGAAGAACCTGGTCGTGCAGCCCACCCACCTGATGCAGGGCGCTGAGTACGACGAGCTGGTCGAGGCGGTCGCCGAGTATGAGGATCAGTTCGAGAGCGTCGTCGTCGCGGAGCCGCTGCTGGGCGAGGTCGGAGATGATGCCACCGTTATTAATGAAGATAAACAGGCTGTCGCCGAGGCCGTTGTCGCTGAGGCCGTCGCTGCGACCGATTATGAGAGCCTGGAAGCGGCCGCTGAGGATGGCGTTGCCTTCGTGCTCATGGGCCATGGGACCTCCCACACCGCCAAGGTGACCTACTCTCAGATGCAGACACAGATGGAGGAGCTGGGCTACAGCAACGTGTTCATCGGCACCGTCGAGGGCGAGCCTGAAGAGACCGAAGTGCAGGCCGTCATCGCCTCCGTGACCGAGGCCGGCTACACGAAGGTCATCCTTCGCCCCCTGATGGTCGTGGCCGGCGATCACGCCAACAACGACATGGCCGGTGAGGACGAGGACTCCTGGCTGAGCCAGTTCAATGCCTCCGGCAATTTCGAGAGCGTTGAGACGCAGATCTCCGGTCTGGGCCGCATCGAGGCCGTGCAGGAGCTCTACGTTGCCCACACCGCTGCTGCGATTGAATCTCTTGGTGATCTCACCGCCTCCGCCGACTCGTCGGCGGAGGGCACGGACAGTGCCGCCCTTACGGACGGCACCTACACCGTGGACTTTGACACCGACAGCTCCATGTTTCACATCAATGAGGCACTGGACGGCAAGGGTACGCTGACCGTGGAGAACGGCGAGATGACCGTACATATCACCCTGGTCTCCCAGAATATCGTCAACCTCTATGTCGGTCTGGCCGAGGACGCCGAAGCCGACGGCGCCGAGCTTCTGGAACCCACCGTGGACACCGTCACCTACAGCGACGGAACCTCCGAGGAGGTATATGGCTTTGATGTTCCCGTGGAAGCTCTGGATACGGAATTCGATCTGGCTATCCTGGGAACCAAGGGAACCTGGTACGACCACAAGGTCAGCGTCTCCAACCCGGAGGCGGAGTAATTGGCCCCCAAAAACAGCAAACGCCCCTCGCTTTCCGGACTCTGTCGGTTCCGCAGCGGGGGCGTTCTGCTATACGTTCTCTTCGTACCGCTGCCAGCTCTCCTGATAATAATTCTTACCACACAGCCGCGGGTCCTTCATGCGGAGAGCACAGCGATGGATCTGGCGGACGGAACCTACACCGTCGAGATTTCCATGGAAGGCGGAACCGGTCGGGCCAGCATCACCTCCCCGGCGGCACTGACCGTGGAGAACGGAACTGCCACCGTCCAGATCGAATGGAGCAGCTCCCATTACGACTACATGATCGTAGATGAAGAAAAATACCTGCCGGTCAATGAAGACGGCAATTCCGTCTTTGAAATTCCGGTCACCACCTTCGATGCAGAGATCACCGTCATCGCGGACACCACCGCTATGAGTACGCCCCATGAGATCGAATACACCCTGGTCTTTGATTCAGCCAGCATCGCCTCGGAAAGCAATTCTCTTTCTCCCGGACCGATCATCGGTGCAGTTCTCGTGCTTCTCCTGCTCTGCACTGCCGTAGTCATGACCTTCCGGAGAAAAAGAAAGGAGGCGCGGCGATGAGGCTTCGTTCGTCCATACAGCTGCTCTCCCTGTGTCTGTTGCTCCCTCTGCTCTTCTCTCTGACCGCCTGCGGCAGTGAAAGCGGCAGCACCGGAACAACAGACCGCACCGACATCAGCGAAGAACTGACCTACAGCCACAGTCTGGAGCTGGTCTACGCGCAGGAATATACCGTGGATTATTATGAAAATGGCTGTGCGCTGGTCACGATCCACGAGGATTCTCGCTACCTGGTCGTCCCCGAAGGCACGGAGGCTCCCGGCGACCTGGCTGAGGACATCGTCATCCTGCAGCAGCCCATCGAAAATATGTATCTGGTGGCCTCCGCGGTCATGGATATGTTTGTCTCCCTGGACGCCCTGGATGCCCTGCGTTTCTCCGGGTTCGACGCGGACTCCTGGTATATCGAAGAAGCGAAGGCGGCCATGGAAGCCGGAGACATCCTCTATGCCGGCAAATATTCCGCGCCGGATTACGAGCAGATCCTGGCGGAGGGCTGCGGCCTGGCCATCGAGAATACGATGATCCTTCACAGTCCTGAGGTCAAAGAGCAGCTGGAAAGCCTGGGCATCCCCGTGCTGGTCGACTACTCCAGCTACGAGACAGAGCCCCTGGGACGAACTGAGTGGGTGAAGCTCTACGGTTTGCTGACCGGACACGAAGAAGAAGCCGAAACAGCCTTCGAAGGCCAGCTGGCGGAATTCGCGGAGATCGAGGACGCAGAGGATACCGGCCTGACCGTTTCCTTCTTCTATCTGACTACAAACGGCGAGGCAAATGTACGCAAATCCTCCGATTATCTGGCTAAGATGATCGACATGGCCGGAGGCAGCTATATTTTCAGCGACCTTGGGGACGAGGACGACACGGCTTCCTCCACGATGACCATGCAGATGGAGGAATTCTACGCCTCTGCCCGCGATGCCGATTATATGATCTACAACAGCACCATCGACGGTGAGCTCTCCTCCCTCGATGAACTCCTGGCCAAGAGCTCCCTTTTGGAGAATTTCAAAGCCGTGCAGGACGGACACGTCTACTGCACCGCAAAGAATCTCTATCAGTCCTCCATGGAACTGGGCACGATCATTTCCGATATTTACAAGATGCTTCACGGAGAAACCGACAGCCTCACCTACCTCTACGAGTTGAAATGATATACACCTCAGTTCGGAAAACTGCCCCAGGCAACATGATCTGAACGTGAAAAGGGTGGAAGCCCCTTGAAATCACTATGAGAAATACGAAAAGATATGGTTTTGCATTTATTTTACTGGCTGCGCTCCTGCTGCTTCTCCTGCTGGTAAATGTCTGCGCGGGAAGCGTTGCCATTCCTCTGGCGGACGCCCTGCGCATCCTGACCGGACAGGGCGGAGACGGCACATACCGGGACATCATCCTGCAGATCCGTTTTCCGCGGGCTCTGGCGGCCATCATCCTCGGCGGCGCCCTGGCGCTGTCCGGCTATCTGCTTCAAACCTTCTTCCACAATCCTATCGCCGGACCCTTCATCCTGGGCATCTCCTCCGGCGCCAAGCTGGTCGTAGCCCTGGCCATGGTGGGCGCGCTGGAATTCTCCTATTCCCTGAGCTCTCTGGGAATGATCCTCGCGGCCTTTGTGGGAGCCATGATCTCTATGGGATTCGTGCTGCTGATGTCCCGTCTGGTCGATCAGATGTCCATGCTCATCGTCAGCGGCGTCATGATCGGCTATATCTGCTCGGCCATCACGGACTTCGTGGTTACCTTCGCCGATGATTCCAACATCGTGAACCTGCACAACTGGTCCCAGGGCAGCTTCTCCGGCATCACCTGGAGCAATGTGAGCATGATGACCGTGGTCGTCTTCCTGGCCTTCGCCTGCGTCTTTCTCCTCTCCAAGCCGTTAAACGCCTATCAGATGGGAGAATCCTACGCCAGAAATATGGGACTGAACATTCCCGTCTTCCGGGCGCTGCTGGTGATTCTCTCCAGCATCCTCTCCGCATGCGTCACCGCCTTCGCGGGACCGGTCTCCTTCGTGGGCATCGCAGTCCCTCACCTGGTGAAGAGCCTCTTCGGCACAGCGAAGCCGATTCTGATGATCCCGGCCTGCTTCCTGGGAGGAGCCGTTTTCTGCCTGTTCTGCGACCTGCTGGCGCGGCTGCTCTTCGTCCCCACGGAGCTCAGCATCAGCACCGTGACCGCCGTCTTCGGCGCGCCGGTGGTCATCTATATTATGATAAGAAGACGGCAGGGAAAAGCGGCCTGACAACGGAAAATGACAGAATATGTACCGTTCACCGTGGCAGCGATGCGCGTGAACACATCTTCATGGCACGAACAAGAGTGGGAAGTGAGGAGAAAACATGTCCGAAGAATATTATTTTCATACAGAAGGATTGACCGTGGGCTATGACGGGACGCCGCTGATTCAGGACATCTGCCTGCGCCTGAGAAGGGGAGAAATCCTCACACTGATCGGCCCCAACGGCGCCGGGAAGACGACAATCCTCAAAAGTCTCATCCGTCAGCTTGCGCCGCTGGCTGGAACCATTTTTCTGGATGGACGGGAGCTCGCCTCGCTGAGCGGCCACGAGCTCTCCACAAAGATGTCCGTGGTGCTGACAGAGCGCGTCCGCCCGGAAATGATGACCTGCGAAGACGTGGTAGCCACCGGGCGCTATCCCTACACCGGGCGTTTCGGCGTCCTCACCGAAGAGGACCGGCGGATTGTGCAGGAATCCATGGATCTCGTGCACATCGGCGACCTGGCGGAACGCGATTTCACCCGCACCAGCGACGGGCAGAAGCAGCGCGTCATGCTGGCCCGGGCCATCTGCCAGGAACCGGAGATTCTCGTCCTGGACGAGCCCACTTCCTTCCTGGATATGAAGCATAAGCTGGAATTTCTCTCGATTCTGCAGGACATGACCCGCACCCGCCGCCTGTCGGTCATCCTCTCCCTTCACGAACTGGACCTGGCGGAGCGCATCTCCGACCAGGTAGCCTGCGTCCGGGGAGACCATATCGCGCGCTTCGGGCCTCCGGAAGAGATCTTCACCTCCGGCCGCATTCCGGAGCTCTTCGGCCTGACTGTCGGCTCCTATGACGCCCGCACCGGAGATGTAGAGCTTGCCGCTGTGCGGGGCGAGCCGCAGGTCTTCGTCCTCGGCGGCTGCGGCACAGCCACACCCTTCTACCGCCGTCTCCAGCGCGAAGGCACGCCCTTCGCCACCGGCATCCTCTGGGAAAATGACCTCGACTACCCCGCCGCGAAGGCTCTGGCCTCCCGGGTTCTCTCCGTTCCCGCCTTTGCCGAAGCCGGGGAAGATATCCTGCAGGAAGCCCGGGCGCTCATGGAACACTGCCCGCAGATCATCTGCCCGCCGGAACTGGCGCAGCAGCCGAATCTGCCGCCCTGCCTGCGGGAACTGATCCGGCTCTATCAGATTACGGCACGACAATTTTCATAGGCAAGAAGGACATGCACCCGTTACTGCAGTGCATGTCCTTCTTGCCTAAATTATTAAATTCTATTTCATTTTGTTTTCATAATCCTGCAATTCATGAAAGAGAGCATCTACGATCGCGTCATTTTCTTCTACACGGTACAGCATGAAATATCTGTGTTTCTGAAGATTGATTCTCCGATAGCCCTGTTCCCTTAGTTTTGGATTTTCACAAAGTTTCAGACTCTCTGCAACACCCGTCAAAACCTGAACCGTGTCCTCAAAGTCATCCAAAAGATTTCCGGCCGCCTGTTCATTCCTTTTTTCAAAAAGCAGATACCGAACATATTCTTCGAGGTCATTCTCTGCGTCACAGGTTATGATCACATTATAATCCATATTTTGACCTCATATCAGAAATGACTGTCCTCGCCTCTCTTTGTCTGCCCTGACCACTATGTTCCCTGGCCACACTGAGTCTTTCCAGCATTTCCTCTTCTGAGATCGCCGCATACGGATTCTTTTCTACCGGATTCTTTCTGATTTCAAAAGGGAAACCATTATATGCGACAGCCTGCGTCAAAAAAATCCGAATGGCAGATGTCGTATCTGTGCCCAAGTCCTTAAAAAGCCTGTCAGATTTCTTCTTTAAATCATCATCAACCCGAATCTGAATCGTACTCGCCATATATACACCTCCATGATGCTAATATAGTGCAAAATCGCTGTCAAGTCAATGTGTATGCATGCAAAAATCTCACAGAATAAACGCCAGGATATCGATCACTGCCTCAACGATCAGCGTCAGCGCAATGAAGGACCACAGGATCGACGTGGTCGTGAAGGGGTTGCTCAGGATCAGAACCGCGAAGATCAGCGTCGCCGCGGCGCCCACCAGCTGCACATACCAGCGCCGGTCTCCCAGGCGCTTCCGGTCCACGGCCCACTGCACCTTCCCGATCCCGCTGATCAACATGAAGACACCATAGATGGCTGTAAACAGCGGAAAGATTCCGACGACCCAGTTAGAGCGAAACACCAGGAAGAACCCCACCAGCAGCAGGATCAGGCCGCGGGCCAGCCCGTTTCGTTCCGCGGCCAGCATCGGCTCCGCCCGGAAATACTGCATCAGACAGACCAGCCCGATGATCGCACACACAGCTCCGACGACCGTGACGATGCCGGAGGTAAATCCGACCGGGTCGATAAGCAGCAGAATTCCAATCACAATTTCCAGAATACTCACCAGCAGACTTCCTGTATTACGATATTGTCTTCTCATCAATGATTCCTCCGCCAAATCGGCACTTTCTATTCGCCCGTTTTTCAAACATTCCTACAGATACAATCAGGGGGACTCCGCACTCCTGCGCGTCTGTCCCCTGCCATTTCAGTATAGCAGACAATGCGCGGATCAACTCCAGACACTGCAAAAAATCGTCCGAATTTTTGACATTTTTGGTAAACTGTCGAAAATTCGGACATTTTTAACAACAAACACTTTATGTCGTTTTCTATATTTCCTCCCCCAGCGCCTTGCTTCCCATGAAATCCACCAGCTTCCGCTGCACTGCGTCCGCTTTCTTCCGCGGATACGAGAGATAGATCTCCCGGATCGCCAGCGGATCATCCAGCTGATAGAAAACCACGGAATCCGTCGGCGTCACATACTCGGGAATCGTGGAACGCAGGAAGGAGACCCCGCTTCCCTCGCAGGTCAGGTAATATGCCGTCATCATCTGCGTCAGATACATGGTGATTCTCGGTTCAAAACCCGCCTTCCGGCACAGAGCCGCGCTGCGTTCATAGATATCATTTCCCTGCTTCAACATCAGGAACGGTTCATCCTGGAACCTCTGCAGCGGCACCGCCGGCTTCTTCCGCCCCGGTTCATTACGCTTCAGCAGACTGTCAAAGCTGTAGCAGTATTCCGCCAGCTCCCGGTTGATCGCGAAACGGGCCGGAACCGCCAGCACGATCTCCTCGGAGGCCCAGGCCATGGACTCGATCTGCGAGTCCTGAATGCGCTCCGCCTCCAACAGGAAATCCACTTTGCCATGCAGCATCTTATCCACCATGCTCTTCGTGCTGCCCTCGGAAAAAGTCAGTGTAATGTCCGGATACAGCGCACGGAACTCATCCATCAGCCGCGGCAGCACATAGGTACAAAAGAACATGGAGCTGCCGATGTGCAGCTCTTTCCCCTCCTTCGCATGCAGCTCGGCAAAATACCGCCGCATATCCTCCTCGATAGCCGTCACCTTCTCGACCTGTTCGATATAGTAGCGCCCCGCCTCCGTCAGGGAAATGGGATTCGTAGAGCGGTCAAAGAGCGGTGCCTTCACCTCCTGCTCCACCTTCTTCACCACCGAGCTGAGCCAGGGCTGGGAAATATACAGCTTCTGCGCTGCCCGGGAAAAGCTTCTCTCCTGATAGACCGCATAGACATAATCCTTATATTCCAGCACGGCGCACCTCCTATTCGTGAATCCGAATACCCCTATTTGTGACACGTCTTTTACATTTAATTTAATCCAAAGTAAAGTATAAATCAGAAAACAGCCCGACGTCAAGGCGAAGTGCAGACCGAATATCTGCCCCATCACACCACACTGTGAGCGACAAAATGTTCGTTTTTCAGCGTTACACACATCATTCTGAGGAGGAATCACCCATGAGCATTCACATTGCTTCCCGCATGAATCAGCTGGCGCCCTCCGGCATCCGCAAGATCAACGAGAAGGCCCTGGCCATGGAGCGGGCCGGCGCATCCGTCATTCATTTCGAGATCGGGCGTCCTGATTTCGACACACCTGCGTACATCAAGCAGGCCGCCTACCGGGCTCTGGAGGAAGGACAGATTCACTACACCTCCAACTTCGGCACCATGGAGCTGCGCCAGGCAATTGCCGACAAGCTGAACCGTGAAAATAACATTCCCTACCAGGCCTCCGAGGTGCTCGTCACCGTCGGTCTCTCCGAAGCCGTCTTCGCCGTGCTGTCCACGATCCTGGACGAGGGCGATGAGATCCTGATCCCGAATCCGGTCTGGCTGAACTACCTGAATGTTCCCCGTCTGCTGGGCGCGATCCCTGTCAGCTATGAGCTCCGCGAAGAGAACGGATATGAGATGGATCTTGACGAGATCCGCGCCAAGATAACCGAGCGCACCCGCGCAATCGTTCTGGTCACTCCCAACAACCCCACAGGCGGCGTTCTCTCCGAAGAAACTCTGCAGGGGCTGGCGCAGAT
>JAJQDL010000093.1:13662-19392 GCA_021202235.1 Lachnospiraceae bacterium | reverse complement strand
CTGCTCCCGCTACCTGTGAGCGTGCTGCTCCCTGGGCGAGGGCTCCCGCGTTCTGCTCCCGATGCTGCGTCCCTATCCGGCGCTGCGCCTGGCGCTGCTGGCTACCTTCCTGCTGGGACTCGGCACCTTTGCCGGGACCACGGCCCTGACCATTTACACGTTCGCTATCCTCACCCGTCTGACCTATGAGGACATCGAGAACACCTCTCTGGGCGCCTACGATGCCCTGTGTTCTCTGGGCTCTTCCCCGGCGGCGGCCTTTTCCCGCGGAATCCTCCCCGGCATCGCTCCCTCCTACCTCTCCAATGTCCTCTACCTGCTGGAAACCAATGTGCGCAACAGCTCCATCCTCGGATACGTAGGCGCCGGAGGCATCGGGCTCCTGCTCGACGAAAAAATGTCCTGGCTGGAATATGCAAAGGTAGGCACCATCCTTCTGGCGCTCTTTGTCACTGTCTGCGTCATCGAACAGATCAGTTCCTTTCTGGGCTCGCTGATCCGCGGAGAGCGCCGGGTCTCGCGCACTGCCTCCCGAATCCTTGCCCTGGCTGCCCTTCAGCTCTTTGTTGTCTGTACATTGACGCTGGCGCCGCCGGATTTCTCCCATACCAGTGCGGCCCTTCTGCGGAACATGCTCTCCGGCCTCACGCACCCCGACTGGTCCTTCTTCTTCCAGGCGGACTCCGGCGGCCTGGGCTATCTGCTTCTGGAAACAGTCGCCATCTCCCTGGTGGGAACCTGTGTGGGCGCCCTCATCGCCCTGCCTCTGGCCTTTCTGGCCTCGCCCCGTTTCCTGCCCCGTCCCCTGGCCGTTCTGTTCCGTCTGCTCACACTGCTGATCCGCTCCGTCCCCTTTATGATCTACGGGCTGATCTTCATCCGGGTCTCCGGCCCAGGCGCCTTCACCGGCGTCCTGACGCTGTCTGTCTGCAGTATCGGGCTCCTGGCCAAGCGTTTTACCGAAGCGATCAATGCCCTGGACTTTCGCCCGTTCCAGGCCCTGCGCGCCCTGGGTATCTCCCCCCCCTGCCGGCCCTCTGCCGCGCGGTGCTTCCTCAGTGCCTGCCCGCCTTCGCTTCGGCGATTCTCTACCGCTTCGACGTAAATATCCGCGAAGCCTCCGTGCTGGGACTGGTCGGTGCCGGCGGCATCGGCGCGCCGCTGATCTTCGCCATGAACCAGTACAAATGGAGTACCGCCAGCGCCATCTGTCTGGGCCTGATCCTTCTGGTCTGGCTGGTCGATCTCCTCTCCGGCCGCCTGCGGAGGAGTCTGGACTGAACCTGTGCAGATGTACTTCTCCGATGTAAAAGCACTTAGAATTCTTGACCTTTACCATTAAATCAGATACAATAAAACACGGACTTACGCAGTCCCAAAGACTGCAGAAAGAAGGAACATATCTATGAGCAAGATCATTCTGACCGGCGACCGCCCCACCGGAAGACTCCATGTCGGACATTACGTAGGCTCCCTCAAGAGACGGGTCGAGCTGCAGAACTCCGGTGAATACGACGCCATTTACATCATGATCGCCGACGCCCAGGCGCTGACCGACAATGCGGACAACCCCGAGAAGGTGCGGCAGAACATCATCGAGGTGGCCCTGGACTACCTGTCCTGCGGACTCGACCCGGCCAGATCCACTCTTCTCATCCAGTCGCAGATCCCGGAGCTGACGGAGCTCACCTTCTACTATATGAACCTGGCCACCGTCTCCCGGCTGCAGCGCAATCCTACCGTGAAGAACGAGATCCAGATGCGCGGCTTCCAGGCCAGCATCCCCGTGGGCTTCTTCACCTACCCGATCAGCCAGGCAGCCGACATCACGGCCTTCAAGGCCACCACGGTCCCCGTGGGCGAGGATCAGATGCCCATGCTGGAGCAGTGCAAGGAGATCGTCCACAAGTTCAACGCAGTCTACGGCGAGACCCTCGTCGATCCGGAGATCATGCTTCCGAGCAATGCGGCCTGTCTCCGCCTCCCCGGCATCGACGGCAAGGCGAAGATGAGCAAATCCCTCGGCAACTGCATTTATCTCTCCGACACGCCGGGGGACGTACGCAAGAAGGTCATGAGCATGTTCACCGACCCCGGCCATCTGCGGGTACAGGATCCCGGCAAGGTGGAAGGCAACCCGGTCTTCATCTACCTCGACGCCTTCTGCACCGACGATCATTTCTCCCGCTACCTGCCTGAGTACTCCTGCCTCCAGGAAATGAAGGAGCACTACATGCGCGGCGGTCTCGGCGACGTGAAGGTCAAGAAATTCCTGAACAATGTTCTCCAGGAAGAACTCGATCCCATCCGGCAGCGCCGTAAAGAATTCGAGAAGGACATTCCCGGCGTCTACGAGATCCTGCGGGAAGGCACGGAAAAAGCCGAGCGCGTTGCCGCTGCGACCCTGCGCGACGTCAAGCACGCCATGAAGATCGATTATTTTGACGACCATGCGCTCATTGCGGAGCAGAGCAGGAAATATCAGTAAATCCAGTTTAAATCAGGCCATTCGACGAAAAAAGCAAATAAAACACAGCCCACCGGACTGCTTTCCTGCACTGTATGAGTTCATACAGTTGAAATGCGGCCCTGTGGGCTGTGTTTTTCATGGTCTTAACCGATACGAAGCTGCGCTTTCAATGCCTCCTGTAACACCTGTGAGAAATTTACATTAGCCTCGGTGGCGGCTTCATTCAGCCACTCTGGAATCGTAAGTGTTTTCTTGACAGATTTATTGTTGTACATTTTCCGATAAGCAAGAGTATCACAGGCAATAAAATTCACAAATTCCCCCTCTTTAAGCGAGATATCCTTTACTGCAGACGGATTCGGAATACGACGTCCCTCCGATTCATAGCCGTAGAGAACCAGCGCCAGCGCATCCTCCGCCATCATAAGTCCGTCCGCCATATCATCACCACAAGTATAGCAGCCTTCCAGGTCCGGGAAGAGGATCGAATATCCGCCATCCTCCTCCGGGGTAAAAATTGCCGGATATGCATATTTAGCCATTACAGATCTCCTTTCCTTTCAAGAATACAGGTCATACAATTCCCGCATCCTTCAAAATATTTTTTGCTGTCCCCACCTTCACTTCATTTTTATGTCTTGGAACAGCAAACTGCCTGCCGGTAACCGGGCTAAACCAGATATCATGGTTACTGCCGTGGCGCACAATATAGCAGTCATTCTTTTTAAGAATCTTTGTCAGCTCAGAGCTTTTCATTCTTTCCCCCCTTCCTTTATAAAAGGATAACACGTGTTTATACGCATGTCAAGGCAACAAATTCGCGGTAAATATATTCCCGAACATATTTTCAAAAACAGCAAAGTGCGTGAAACCGTTTCGATTCCACACACTTTGCTGTTTTTTGTTGCACGCTCTTTCTATTCTGCACATAGATCGTTGAGGAAACCGCCGTCGCCGTTACAGTCTGACCTGTCTTGCCGATGGTAAAGTTTTTGGTAAGAAGTCCCGTATATCTCCCAATCCCCGTAAGCTTCCTTCATTTTCAGGCTGAGGCCACCAGCTTCCCGAAGATCCAGTGTGAAAACGGCGCCGCGGCGAACATGTTCCAGAAGAAAGCCATGGGGAAATTCTTCAACACGGTTCCCACCCAGATCGCGGGCAACTGCGTGAAGGATGCTCCCGCGAGGACAACGTTAAACAGGATCGAAGCAATGAGGCTCATGGTCGGACACATGACCGCCACCGTCCCGGCCTGACGCATCAGCTGACAGAAATAGGGATTGTCCCGCTGCGGGTCGCAGTGCCTCTCCATGAAGCCCGCGCCCAGACGGTTCCCCCAGAGAGATGAGGTGATGAAGACGAACAGCCCCATGTAGGCCGCCTCCTTCAGCGCCTCCCAGAATATGATGTTCGTCATATTGCTCAGGCCCCCGGCAAACAGATTCACGCCTTCCTTGATGGCAACGTTGTAGACCTCCATCCCGTACGCCATCGCGTAGGACATGATCAGTCCGAAAATGATTCCCTGTGTTTTAGTTTTTGGCATTTTTAAACCTCCTCAACAAAAAGCAAAGCGCGTGAAACCCTTCGATTCCACACGCTTTGCTTTTACTTTTTTGCTACACGCTACTTCTTTTTATCATATTTTCCCGGGAAAAGTCAAGACAAATGGCTAGACAGCGACGACTAGGACGACAATAGCCTAGTGGACGCTTCACCACTATAAAAAGAGAAGAAGAACCCCTAAGCTGTGCGGCAACACAGCCTAGGGGTTCTTCTTTGGTCAAATGAACTTGCAATACTTGCTTTTGCCTATCGGCATTATAGCATACGCCGTTTCGGTTTGCAATATTCTTTCCGCGAAAAAACAACGGAAACCCATGCTCAGTTACCATTCCCGGGGCCGGTCCCGGGCATATCTGCCTTCTCTTCTACGACTCCTGCGACCAGACGACCATCGCCTGCTCCGTATCCAAAAGGTGCTCGTAGGACTGGATGTACAGCGGCTCCAGCTTCTTCCAGATGTCGTTCTGCGCTCTCCGGCACATCCGAGCCAGTGCGCTGGGGGTGAAATTCTCCGGAGGCAGCCCCGCTTTTTCCGCCGCATGATTGAGCATGTGATTTATATTGGCGCGGTGGATGGGCCGACCGCTCTGTGTCACCATCACCGGGCCGGAAGCAATGCCCCGCTCCTTCGCATACTGAAGGAGCTCCCGGCAGAGACCGGCCGGAATGGGCGTCGTCTGCCCATTGGATCCCGTAACCTCGCCCGCCTGGCAGGCTTCCACGGTCAGGCGGGGCATTTCCCGCATATCAAGACCGATCTGCCCGAAGATTTTTACCAGAAAATACTCCTGCCGGGTGCCGAAGGCACAGATCGAGTACAGCAGCCGCAGGTACTCTGTCCGGGTGGGAATCGGCTGGGACTGCTTCGTCTCTGCCGACTCACGCGGCAACGCCGCCGGCAGAATACCGGCGTATTCCAGCACCCCCTTCGCGGACGACATCCGCACATTCACCGAGCTCACGGAAAGGCCGCTCTTCTCCAGACTGTCGTGCCAGAGCGTCACTGCCTCTCTGGAAAGGGGAAGATTCTCCCGCAGCAGAAAGCTGCGCAGCTCCCGCAGACAGCGGTTATAGGTCTTCACCGTCTCCTGATTGCGTCCCCGGGACGCCAGTTCATCCAGATACTTCTTGATCAGGTTATCATTTAATTCTATCATCTCTGCGGAGGAGGTCGCCTGCATTTCTTTCATAGATACACCTCTTATCTTCTTATCAGCAGCGGAGCTGCTTTCAACGGCAGTCCCGTTTTACCGGCACCGCCGTTGCTGTTCCCGGCCAATGATTCACGCGGAGAGTTCAGTTCCATCTTCCAAAAAAGTTATTCATCCAATCCCGGAAATTCTGCCAGATGGATCCGCTGTTGGATCCGCCGGAACCGGAGCCGGAGCCGGACTCCTGCGCACCGCAGACGGTACAGACGCCGTTTTCATAGTTGTGGCCCGTCGCAGACACGGTCACAGTCTCCCGACTCAGCTCCTCGCCGCAGACGCTGCAGTAGACGACGCTGTCATAGGAACCGTCCTCCGTGCAGGTAGCTTCCACCAGATTCTCTGTCACGGCCTCGCCCGCGGTATGGCCGTTAGCCTCCGTCTCGTCCGCAATGTAGCTGTCTCCGCAGACTGTACAGGTATAGGTGGTATAACCGCCCTCGGTGCAGGTAGCCTCAGTCACCACCGCCTCATAGCTGTGGCCCG
>JAJQDL010000093.1:0-13562 GCA_021202235.1 Lachnospiraceae bacterium | reverse complement strand
CCGTGCAGGTGTAGGTCATCACGCCGTCTTCCGTGCAGGTGGCTTCGGTGGTCACCTCGCCCTCTTCCCAGGTATGCTCTCCTGTGGGAGCAATCTCCTCGGTCCTGGTCTCGCCGCAAACGGTGCAGGTATAGGTGATCTCGCCGGCCTCGGTCTCTGTGGCCTCGCTAGTCACGACACCGTCGTCCCAGGTATGGCCGAGAGCCTCGGTGTAATCCGCCACATAGCTGTCGCCGCAGACCATGCAGGTATACGTGGTATACCCCTGCTCCGTACAGATGGGCTCGGTTACCACTGCCTCATAGCTATGACCTGTAGCCTCGATGGTCTCGGTATAGGAGTCTCCGCAAACCGTGCAGGTATAAGTCATCTCACCGTCCTCGGTGCAGGTGGCCTCGGTAGTGATCTCACTGCTATAGCTGTGGCCGGTGGCCTCTGTATAATCCGCCACATAGCTGTCGCCGCAGAGAGTACAGGTATACGTGGTATATCCCTGCTCCGTGCAGGTGGGATCAGTCACGACTGCCTCATAGTCGTGCTCGCACGCCTCCTCTTCCTCGTCGTCCAGGGAGTCCACATGGGACATATTGTCGCCCAGGTTGTCCGCGGAATAGGTCGTGCCGTTCACGGTCAGCGTGGCGTCGCCCACCAGGATGACCTGAGAGCCATCCTCCACAGACAGGGAGCTGAGGACGGAGGTGCCGGTGACATACCAGGTGGAGTCATCCGTCAGGCTGATGGTCACGGTGTTGGAGCCGTTACTGTTGATCTTATTGGCCACATGGCCCAGATCATAATACTCGCTGATGGTAATCTCAGTATTCTGATATGACAGCACTTCCTCGCCTTCGTCGTCTGCCTCGACGGCATAGCCGTTCAGGGTGTCCCTGACGTACTGAGCGCCTTCATAGGTTACATGGATCGCCGTGGTGGAGGCTGCCGCGCCGTAATAGGTGGTGTCGCTGAGATTCACGGTCACACCGGTGCCAGTGAGCTGGTCACCGGAGGAGTTATAAATATTGCCCGTAAGCGCCGACTCGCCGGTAAAGTTAAAAATAACAGAGTCGGAGGATGAGGAGTCCGTCGCGGCGGTCGTGGAGATACCGTTCCCCTGGCTGCCGCCGGGGCCTCCACCGGAGCTGCCGCCTCCCGGGCCGCCGGACTCACCGCCGCCGGAGCTGCCGTCTCCCGGGCCGCCGGACCCGCCGCTGCCGGAATCCCCGGAATCGCCGGAGTCATCGGAGCTGTCGGAGGCGAGCCACCCGGAAGACTCCGTGTAGGTGGTGGCAAAGGTGCTGCCGCTGCTGGTGCCGATGAGGGAGTCCTCATTGTCCAGGACCTGAATCAGCACGTTGTCACCCGCATCGATGCTAGTATTGGTGATATCGGCGGTGAAGCTGCTCAGGGAGCCACCGGTCTTGATGAGGAACCCGGTATACCCGGTATTCAGGGATGTGCCGCTGCCCAGCGTCAGGGTATTGTCGCCCTGATGGGCCATGAACCCAAAGGTGTCGGAGTTGATCACGCTGCTCCGGGTATCATCACTGTAGGTATAGCTGGTAGTGGAGCCGTCAGCATTGCTCAGGGTATAATCTCCGGCGGTCAGAGTGGAGAAGCTCATGGTGCCGCCGGTGAAGATGGCAGCATAGGTGCCCACGTTCATGGTGACACCCACCATAGTCTCCGTCACATCGCCGATAACATAGGTGCCGTAGCCCGCGCCGTAGCTGGTCGTATAGGGGTTATCATAGGTGGTGATCTGACCGCCATCCTCCTGAATGGCTACGGAAGACTCGTCCCTGCGGGTAAGCTGCAGGGTGGAGTTATAGACATTCATCACCATATCGGAGCCGGAGTCCGTGGACAGGACGGCCCACATGGCAGCATAGGCGGTGCTGTCCAGGAAATTCAGGGTACTGCCGGTGCCCATCAGGTTGGAAGCCCGGGAGGTCCCCATAATGCCCAGCACCCAGGGGGGCGACACCATGACGCTCTGGTCGGCGGTATTCACATAGCTGGAATACAGGGTGCCGCCGTTACTGGTGATGGTGGTATCATGCACTGTCAGGACAGCCCCGTCGTCGATGAACAGGGGCATGGTGGCCACACCGGTGGCCGTGATAGCAGCGTCGGACAGGGTCACATCAGAATCTCCATAAACAGCAAAGGCCGTACCCTTGCCGGTGAAGTCGCAGGTGTCCGAGCCATCCGCGTCCGTATCCAGAGTGATAGTAATGTCGGAAAAGTCCACATCCGCGTTATCCACCACGATGCCGTTGACGCCGGAGGTACTGTCCTCGATGGTAAGATCGCTGACCGTTTCGCTCTGATCCGTGTTGTAATAAGCAATCACAGACAGGGTGTTATCACTGCTGTCGCTGCTGGTAAAGGAGCCGGGGGCGGTGACCGTCGTATAACTCGTCGCCGCGTCGGCCGGGGCAGCCAGGGTACTGACCGCCAGGAGTGCAGCCATCAGGATGGCCGCAGTCTTCTTCATTTGTTTCCTCATAAATCTTCTTCTCCTCGTTTTTCTTTTCAACAATTTCTCACTAATTTTCTCGCCATTCGGCAATAAACGCGGATAGGAAGTCAGGCAATATGCCCGGCTTCCACCCGTTTTACTCATTTTGTTGTTCCTGACCGCCTCAACTCAGCCGTTTCCGTCGATACAGCACCAGCGCCGCGCCGCTGCAAAGAAGCAGACCTATCAGAGTGTACATCCAGGTGCCCATGCCGCCGGTGGATGGGAGTTCGTAGCCCTTGCTGTTAAAGACATAAAGGGTATAATCTCCATCTTCATCCTCGTTTACCGAAGCTTCATTATTCACCAGATAAAGGGTCAGTCCATATTCATCCAGTTCAAACTGAATCGGGTTACTCAGCAGATTGTAGCCGTCCGGGGCGGTGATCTCCTCCAGATAGTAAGTGATTCCCAAGGAGAGACCTTCCACAACCGTCTCGCCATCGCTGTTGGTTTCGATCACAGTTGCACTACTCTGGTCATTTACCCAAGATACGGATCCATCATTCTCATCATAGGAGTAGTAATATGCTGTCTCACCCTCCATGTAATACAGGTAGAACTGCGCACCGGCAAGATAAGTGTCATCATCGTCCGCGTCCATCTTGATGATGGTCAGGCTGGTGGTGGTGGTCTCCGCAGTGGTATTAGTGAAGGTGAACTCTGCCTCGCCACTGGTACTTGTGGTAACGTCGGTTGTGGGCGTTGCTTCATAATACAATACGTTGCCGTCGCCGTCCGTCACTGCGGTCAAAGTATAGTACGTCACCGACACAACAGTGTTGGTGGTCGTCACGGTCCCGACCGTACTCGTAGTGGTCGATATGGTAACCTCCACACCGTATATCGTGGGATCGTATGCGATACCATTTACCGTTGTCCCGCCATTTTCCTCATAAATGACGTAGTAGAAGGTCTGCCCGGCATCACTGGTTGAGTAGGCAATTCTTGAGAAGTCGATGGAATCGGTTGTTATACCATCCTCATCGTCATCTGTGGTTGCACTGTTTGTCTCTGTCTCAATCAAGCTACCCAACACCCAGTAACTATTCTCGTCCACCGTTGTCAGTGTCGCACTGTACAAGTAGAACGTAAACATACCAGCATCCATGCTTCCGCCTGTATAGGTCTTTTCCACTTCCATATTGAAGTTTGCACCATTGGCTTTCAGGGTCTCAACGCTCAGAGCAAAATCCACGCCCCATCTGCTATCGCCTTTTACTGTTCCTTTTCCTGTTACACTGGAACTGTCGCACAGGATGGAGGCTATCAGGTAAATGCTCATTCCGCTGATGTCAAGATCGGTCGTAGTAACTGTCCCGGCCTCAACCAACTCTTCATAGGCCGCCTCATAGTCTTCATCGCTGGTATCTTCATCGTACCCACCTAAACTATCATATCCATAAAGATAAGCATAAATCTTCCACGCATTGTTTCCATTAATCGGATAATAGGAGCCTTCCGGATAAACAGAGCTGGAGTCAAAGGTTGCCGTATACACCTCATCGTCGCCCTCCAAGGTATACGCAATCACCACGGTATAGGAAGTCAAAAACGTAATCGAATGACTGCCTTCAAAGAATGACTGCCAATTCTCACTGTCCGAATTGTACCGCACACCAGAGCTTGTATATACCACATTGCCGGCCCCATCATAGACGACTACGCTCACGATTGTACCAATTTCCTCCTCGCTTTCTCCGTCGCCGGACACGACCGCATCTTTAATGTCAATATGTTCATAAGCTGTTGTACTTGTCAGGTTGATTGATGACGTTGCCGAATCCGTGGGGGCTGTGAAGTCGCCATCGTACTGGTAGGCATACTTATTTTTGATACTCAAATTATAGCATGACATAAGAGATATGTCAATGTTTTTGATACTTTTTGGCGAATCTTATTTTTGATACGGTCAAGTCAATTATGATTATATAAAACTTTTTATCCTATACGTAAGCACTTCGCCTCCCATTCGTCCATTGTTTTGTCTACGTAGTCACCCATTTCACGCAACACATCAAATATGCCTCCTTTTCCATCAGGATGACACGCTAATACTGAAAAACCTTCCAAATGCTCTGTGGCTTGATTTGTTAGATTCTCCTTGACTTCTAGATCCGATCCTGTAATAATACGTTGATCCAATCCTCTTCCAATCTTTTTTCCGTTCACTATACCTGCCCCAGTTAAAGTAACAGTACACTCTCCCGGAGCATATCGTGTACTAATGTGACTAACGAATAACATTTGTAATAAATCCGCCAACTCCGCACGATTATACTTTATCTTAGATGAATTTTCCGTCACAGAAAAATAATTAAGGACTTGATAATGAATCGGCTTCCAAATTCCCATAATATTATCAACTGAATTATTCAAGAACCCTTTTTCATCTAGTTGAGGATTAATATGATGTGCGTCATAATCTATTATCGTTATACCCAACCGTTTTTTCATCATTGACATTTGCGGGAAAAAATTTATGTCACGTTTGAATGTTTCCATAACAAGCCTATGCACAGCGCATTTCTTTCTGTGACCATCTATGCATAAATCAACGCTTGCATAACCTTCTCCACGATTTCTTCTCACATACTGTAGCTCTTTTGCTTCTCGCCCCTTACAGCTTATTATCTTTCCACTCTTCGTTGCATAGTACTCTTTCAAACCATAGAGTTCTTCTCCCTGAATCTTATCAATTCGTTTGGCTACCTCATCTGGATGTTCTTTATTCCAAATTCGAATTTTCTTCGTCACATCCTCCTGCGTTTGATTTTTTCTCATTTGTTCCCCTTTCCGTAAAAATCCAATTATTTCTGGTTAAACCATATTTCACTTTTTCTTCTTTCGTAGGCGGCTTATAATAATACTTATCCTTTATATCCTCTCTAAAAATTCTAAGAAGTTTATCTATTTTGTTCTTATTATCTGAAAAACATTCATATTCATACAATTTAGTTTTGCTACAGAATCCGTACTCAGTAATATCTTCTTTGATCTTATCTAAGAGCATGTCATACATAGCTTTCTTTCTGACAATACTGTTTTCATTGTTCAGCGGATAAATTTCTTTAGCAAGGTCTATCAACCCCGCAATTTTCAATTTATCATTAGATATATTGCCCGGAGTAACTCCTGCATTCATCAACAGTCCCGCTCTTTTATCCAACCGCTCCAACTCCTCCGGTATATATCTCTTCAAGAAATATGTATTCATAGGTCTGACTCGTGTTACAGGATTTTCTTTTATAAAGCCCTTATTGATTTCAGTATTTGGATCACTCTTGTTTATTAGTCCAATAGCGCACAGATAATTAAAATGCCTATTTGTGACCGCTTTTGTCTGCTTTCGTCGAATACAATATGTCAGGGTATCATTATCAGCGTAGAAAGTATATCTACCATGATATCGGAACATTTTTATGTCACACAGCCATTTGTACAAACTTAAAAGATCCTGTCTCAGGTCTTCTGATAACGCCCTATTCAAATTCTCATATGCTACCGGAATTCTATACAACACACTTCGATTGTATTTTATCAAATCCATTTGTTCTTCTATCGTAATTTCTTTACGGCTCATACATTGCTATCCCTTCTTTCCTTTTTTACTTATAATTTCCAGTGCTTATATATCAAAGTCAATCCCTTCGGTGAATGTAACGTGGTTGATTTAAATCAACATTGTTATATTTCGTTTTCAATTTCCTGCTCCTGCACACTTCAAAAGTGGCGTATGCTGTAGGCTCAGAAGCCGTTAAAAGACCCTGTTTTCGTTTTTCTTGTTTAAGATGACATTTTATACATCTGAACGTAAAAGCCGAAATCAGGTGGCTATAGCTACATTTAAGCATATATTTCACCTGCAGCGTTGTAATCAGCGCCAACGATTTCACATATCAGACTTTTCACATCACCTATTCAGGATTGTCATTGATCACTCTGCAAAAGTCAACTCTATTCAATTGTCAATGTGCGATCTTTCCCAACAGATCTAAAGTTGCCTATGTTTTCACTCACAACACCTCCCATTCTAATCCATAGCAGACTATACATAACAAAACAGACCGATTTTCGTACAACAAGCGAACCTCCAGAGAGGCTTAACATTCGTTGTATTTAATCAGTCTGCTGTTTGTGTCTTTTATAATTCGTTGTCAACAAGACACCATCTTCGAAGAACTTTATTATACTATATCCGAGTTTGGTTGTCAAGAAGAAATTCGCAAAAAATATGTGGGCAGCTTTTTTCTATATGAGTATCTTCCGTTCATATAATTAGCCATACCATCTCTACAATGAATCTCATAACACGAGCCAAGAATTCCCAAAACTGATTTCTTGGCTCCAATATGAGAATTGATACTTATCTACATGTACAAAATCAGTTAAGCGTAATAGCCAAACAATAATAACCACTTATGTATCCCCATATATAGGTGATTCCATTTTCTTCAACTTCTCCTTCCGAGTTATTATTTTTAATAAGTGAGGCTGCATCCGACAGGCTCAAAGAAGGATCAATAGCAGCAATATAAGCGCAAGCTATATACGCAACATTTTCAGACGTAGCCGTATCATAAAACCGAACTAATATGGATGTAATACTACCACGTTCGTCCTTATCTTGGGTTACTTCTCCATTACTATCAAGAGACATGGACAAAGCCACCACCTCGGAATCGTAACCAACTGCAATGGCAACCCCCTCTGATACGTCAGCAACTTTAGCAGCATATGAATCGCCGAACTCTTCATTTAAAATATTATCCAACCGTTCGCCAAGCTCGTCACCTGAAAACAAGAATGCGCCATTTTTATGAAGTGAAGAAAGTGAAGTGTTTTTTGTGTTCATCACTTCCCCGCACACTTGACAATACTGATAGCCTGTCGTTGTCGCTGAGACATAATCAGAACTCTTATACTCCCATTCCCCTGCAGTATGTCCTAATGCCTCTCCCTGTGTTTCCCCACAAACAGTGCAGGTTTGTGGTTCGGTGCAGGTTGCTTCGCTCCAGTCATGCCCCAAAGCCTCTCCTTGTGTTTCCCCACAAACAGTGCAGGTTTGTGGTTCAGTGCAAGTTGCTTCGCTCCAATCATGTCCCAAAGCCTCTCCTTGTGTTTTTCCACATTTTGAACATGTTTCTGGGTTTGTGCATGTTGCCGCTACCCAATCATGCTGTATGCAACATCCACACATTATAACAGATAATGCACCCACCAAAAGAGCAAGTTTCATATATTTCCTTTTCATTCGTGTTTTCTCCTGTTCATTTCTTTTCCATGCGTTTAAAGACTGACTCAATATTCATGATTAAATCCACATTTCCCGCAATAGTAACACCGTTTTTTCTTCCCCAAAGCTCCGCCCACTAACCCAACAGGCCCTAATAACGCTGCCCCTACTGCCGCTTTCCCTACACTAAAGCCTTTATTTGACTCATCAACAAGCTTCCACTGAACCTGTTCTCCACACATCGGGCATTTGTTCGGTGCTTTTCCCATAATAACTCCTCCTTTGTATTCGATTTTAGATATCGAATTTTGAATATATTATATCTTACCATAACAAGCTAAAATTAGCAACACAAGGAGGAAATTTAATGGTAAAGTTCGTCGTCAAAAAGACAGAGAAAGAAGTGATTTCGTTACGCATATCTTCAGAAATTCTACAGATAATTGACAAAAAATCAGCAGACGCAGAAATAAGCCGCAATGAATTTATCGTCCAAGCCATACAATTTGCGTTATCTAACATGGAAGATCCATTAGGAGAAAGCGACTAGATTTATTATATTTATGATTCACAAGTAGATGCTGTGTGCAATTATTTCACCTACCATATTTTTTCTTCCTTCTTCACAAAAACGCCTCCTACACCGCGCAAATCATTTCAAAAAAGAGAGTACAAGACTTTCATCTCATACTCTCTTGATTCTACACTAAATCTTATATTCCTACCTTACTGAAGAAACAAGCAAATTTCTCATTTCCTTTTGCGCCAATTGATCTGACTCAATGATGACGCAATTCTTGACTCAAATTCCAGCTGCAATTATTCCGGTATTTTGCAATAACCTCTATCACTAGCCTAAATACGAGTTTTGTCAGGCAAGGCGAAAAATCCAGTGCTCTCTCAATGGAATTTTTCAAATATCGAAAATTCGAAATTAGCCTTCCATCTGCTTCGCGACTTCCTCCGCGAAGTTCTCTTCCTTCTTCTGCAGGCCTTCACCGGTCTCATAGCGGACGAACTTCTTCAGAGTGACGGTCGCGCCGACTTCCTTGGAGACCTTCTGCAGGTACTTGGCGACGGTCAGATCGCTGTCCTTGACGTAGGGCTGATCCAGCAGGCAGAATTCCTTCATCTCCTTGTTCAGACGACCGATGATCATCTTCTCCAGGATGTTCGCGGGCTTGTTGGGGTTCTCGTTCTTCGCCTGGGTCATGAGAATCTCTTTCTCCTTGGCCAGGAACTCTTCGGAGACCTCGTCGCGGGACACGTACTGGGGCTTCATCGCCGCGATCTGCATCGCCACGTTCTTCAGGGCTTCCTTCACTTCGTCGTTGACGACCTCGGTCTCTGCCTGCACCAGCACGCCGATGCGGCCGCCGCCGTGGATGTAATCCACCACGCAGCCCCCATCAGTCGCCAGCTTCTCATAGCGGCGGATGCTCAGGTTCTCACCGATCACGGCGATCTTGCTGGACAGAGCCTGCGCCACGGTCAGAGAAGTATCCAGATGCCAGGGCTCAGCCATGAAAGCGTCCATGTCAGCCGCCTGAGACTGCATCGCCTGCGCAGCCACCTCGGCCACATAATTCTGGAAATCTGCATTCTTAGCCACGAAATCGGTCTCGCTGTTGACTTCCACGATGACAGCCTGATCGTCCTGCACCAGAGTCTTCACCAGACCCTCGGCCGCGATCCGGCCGGCCTTCTTGGCCGCAGCAGCCAGTCCCTTCTCACGCAGGAACTCAACGGCCTTCTCCATGTCACCGTCTACGGCAGTCAGGGCCTTCTTGCAGTCCATCATGCCGGCGCCGGTCTGCTCACGTAACTCTTTTACCATCGATGCTGTGATCGCCATTACTCATTCTCCTCCGTTGCTTCTTCGGTCTCAGTCTCCATCTCGGCGTCCTCGCCCTCGGTCTCCTCGTTCATCTGCATACCCTGCTTCGCCTCGATGACAGCATCCGCCATCTTGGAGACGATCAGCTTCACGGCGCGGATGGCGTCGTCGTTGCCGGGGATCACGTAATCCAGCTCTTCAGGGTCGCAGTTGGTATCGGCGATACCGATCAGGGTGATACCCAGCGCATGCGCTTCCTGCACGCAGATTCTCTCCTTCTTGGGATCTACGATAAAGATCGCATCGGGAATCCGCTTCATCTCCTTGATGCCGCCCAGGTTCTTCTCCAGCTTGTCCCATTCCTTCTTCAGGTTGACAACTTCCTTCTTGGGAAGAACGTCGAAGGTGCCGTCCTCGGACATCTTCTCGATGGCTCTCAGCCGGGCGATCCGGCTCTGGATGGTCTTGAAGTTGGTCATCATGCCGCCCAGCCATCTCTGGTTCACGTAGAACATGCCGCAGCGCTCTGCCTCTGTCTGGATCGCGTCCTGGGCCTGCTTCTTCGTTCCCACGAAGAGAATGGTGCCGCCGTTCGACACGATATCCACGACCGCATTGTAAGCCTCATCCACCTTGCCCACGGACTTCTGCAGATCGATGATGTAGATGCCATTCCGCTCCGTGTAGATATAGGGAGCCATCTTGGGGTTCCATCTTCTGGTCTGGTGTCCGAAGTGTACGCCGGCTTCCAGCAGCTGCTTCATAGAAATTACGCTCATGTTTCTTTCCTCCATGTGGTTTTTCTTCCGCGCGCCTGCTTCCGGAACCATCAGGCACCACCCGGAAGGTGTGTCCGCGCGCGTGATTTTTTTGGACTTGAGCATTGTAGCATAACTCTTCGGACGATGCAAGGGCTTTTCCTGAAAATGAACGTAAAAAGCCTGAGAAACGGGCTTTTCTCACCCCTTCCCCAGGCTCGCACGGCACTCGCGCCGTTTATTTTCCACGCTCTTCCTTCAGCTTGTTCAGCTCATCAATGATCAGATCATTCTGAATCTTGATATAGGTTCCCTTCATTCCGGAAGACCGCGATTCGATGACACCTGCACTCTCGAGCTTGCGCAGCGCATTGACGATCACAGAACGGGTAATTCCCACCCGATCTGCCACCTTGCTGGCCACCAGGATGCCTTCTTTGCCCTGCATCTCCTCGAAGATATGCTGTACCGCATCCAGTTCGGATGCGGAAAGAGTGCTGATCGCGGATTTCACGATCTGCAGCTTACGAATCTCCTCGGCGCTCTCCTCATTGAGGGAACGAAGCATCTCCAGCCCCACCACGGCGTTGCCGTACTCAGCCAGGATGATGTCGTCGATCTCGTAGGGAACCGTATTCTTGTATACGAACAGCGTCCCCAACCGTTCTCCGGCAATGTCGATGGGAGTCACGATCACATGATACTCCTTTAAGACCTCCCCCTCGAATCCCAGCGTCTCCAGATGTACATTCTCCTTCGTGGACAGAATGTTCAGCAGACGCTCATTCAAATCCTCATTGATAAACTTACCAACTTCCGCGTCCTTCCACATCGTATCGCTCTCAGCGACATGGTACTCGCCCAGTCCGAGGATCTTCCCCTTCTTACTGAAGACCAGCACATTCGATTCCAGTACATCGCTCAGGACACGGCAGATATCATTGAAGACGAACACCTTCGATGTGTTATTGTGGAGCAATTTGTTGATTTTCCGAGTTTTATCAAGTAATTGAACGCTCATGTCCTACCTCCTTCTTAAAACCCATAGACATAGGTACATATTACATTATTTCTCGATAAAATGCAATCATTTTCTGAATTTTTGTCTGCTTTTTTTCAGGAAAATCTCCAAAATCGAAGAATGACGCACATCATTCCGTCACATTCGTCTCTGCGGTCTTTTTCTCCGTCCGGGGCTTCTGCCAGGTCATGTATTCACACTTCGGATAATTTTCACAGCCAAAATACCGGCGTCCCTTCCGGGTCTTGCGGATCAGCAGCTCCCCGCCGCACTCCGGGCACTGCGCACCGGCTTTTTCCAGATAAGGCTTGGTGAAGCGGCAGTCCGGGAATCCCGGGCAAGCCAGGAATTTGCCGTGAGGACCATATTTGATCACCAGATTCCGTCCGCACTGCTCACAGAGTTCCTCGGTGACCTCGTCAGCCAGCTGCACCTTCTCCAGTTCTTCCTCTGCCCGGTCGACCGCCGTCTTCAGCCGGGGATAGAAACGCCGGATCGGCGCTTTCCACTCCTCCTTCCCTTCCGCGACGAGATCCAGGGCCGTCTCCATCCGGGCCGTCAGCCCTTCGTCCACGACATCGGAGAAATAATCCTGCATGATGTCATTCACGACCTCGCCCAGCTCCGTCATATACAGATTCCTGCTCTCCTTGGTAACATAGTGCCGTGCCAGGAGAGTGGTAATGGTCGGCGCATAGGTACTGGGGCGGCCAATACCGACCTCCTCCATCACCTTCACCAGACTGGCCTCCGTGAAATGAGCCGGAGGCTGGGTGAAATGCTGCTTCGGATCGAAGGCCCCGAAGGAGAGCTTCGTGTCCTCCGTCAGCTTCGTCAGGGCGCTGTGCTTATCCATCTTGTCTTCCTCCAGGTCATAGACCAGACGAAAGCCGTCGAAGGTCTGGATATTGGCTCCGGCGCGGAATTCCTCGCCGTTGGCGTCGATCTTCACGACAAGACAGTCATAGCGGACATCCTGCATCCGGCTGGCAGCAAAGCGCCGCCAGATCAGCTGATAGAGACGGAACTGATCCCGGCTCAGCGAATCCTTCAGACTGGCCGGCGTCCGGGTCAGATCCGTGGGACGAATCGCCTCATGTGCATCCTGAATCTTCCCTTTATTCTGTGCACGGCTGCTGCCGGGCGCTGCTACATATTCCTCCCCGTAGGTATCACGGATATAGGCCCGTGCCGCCGCATCGGCTTCCTCAGCGATCCGAGTACTGTCGGTACGCAGATAGGTGATGACACCTACGGTGCCATTTCCCCTGATGTCAATGCCCTCATAGAGCTGCTGCGCGATCCGCATGGTCTTCTGCGTGGAGAAATTCAGTGACCGGGACGCCTCCTGCTGCAGGGTGCTGGTCGTGAAGGGCAGCGGCGCCCGCCGTGTCTTCTGCGTACTCTTCACCTCAGTGATGACGTATTCCGCTCCCTCCAGACGCTGCATCAGCTCCTGCACGTCCTCTTCCCCGGCGAGCTTCATTTTGCCGCTGTAGCGAATGCGCAGGGGCTTTTTGCTGTTCTCCGGCTGCACATCCGCTTCCAGCGTCCAGTATTCTTCCGGAATGAACGCGCCGATCTCTGCCTCCCGGGCCGCTACCATGCCCAGCGCCGCGGATTGCACGCGGCCGGCGCTGAGGCCCCGCTTCACCTTCTTCCAGAGCAGGGGACTGATGCTGTAACCCACCATCCGGTCCAGGACCCGGCGAGCCTGCTGGGCATCCACCAGATCCATATCCAGCGTGCGGGGATTCTGCAGAGAAGCCTTCACGGCTGTCTTCGTGATCTCATTGAAGGTAATCCGACTCACCTTGGCGTCGTCCGCCTTCAGTGCTTCCCGCAGATGCCAGGCGATGGCCTCTCCCTCCCGGTCCGGGTCAGTGGCCAGATAAATCCTATCCGCCTTCTTCGCCTTCTTCCGCAGGTTCGCCATCACGTCCCCCTTCCCGCGGATCGTGATGTAACGCGGTTCAAAATCGTTCTCTATATCCACCCCCAGCTGACTCTTCGGAAGATCTCTCACATGGCCGCCGGACGCCTCAACATCGTAATTCTTCCCCAGAAATTTCTGGATCGTCTTTACCTTGGCCGGCGACTCCACAATAATCAGATGATGTGCCACAATATATTACTCCTAGTATAATAATGATGTAGTCGATAAGGACTACTGATTAATAGTTACAAAG
>JAJQDL010000142.1:6327-19454 GCA_021202235.1 Lachnospiraceae bacterium | reverse complement strand
ACGGTGCTGAGAAATGGGGCGCTCTGCGTGAATCCGTCTGTGCCCTACTGCCGTGTGCCGGCTGCAGACGGTTACACCTATTATCTGGCGGAGGCTCTGCTCGACGCAGTGCTGGGCGGTCTGGCGCAGGACGGCCAGGAGCCGTATGAAGTGCTGGAGTCCTTCTCCGGTCAGCAGATGGAATATATGGAATATGAGCCTCTTTATGCGGTGGCCGCTGAGCTGGCTGAGGAGCAGCATAAGAAGGCGCATTTTGTAACCTGCGATCACTACGTCACCATGAGCGACGGTACCGGTATCGTTCACATCGCCCCGGCCTTTGGTGAGGACGACGCGAAGGTGGGTCGGAAATACAACCTGCCCTTCGTGCAGCTGGTGGACAGCAAGGGAAATATGACGGCCAACACGCCTTACGGCGGTGTTTTTGTTAAGAAGGCCGATCCCATGGTCCTGCAGGATCTCGAGAAGCAGGGGCTGCTTTTCGATGCACCTAAATTCGAGCATGATTATCCCTTCTGCTGGCGCTGTGACACGCCTCTGATCTATTATGCCAGAGAGTCGTGGTTCATCAAGATGACGGCGGTGAAGAATGATCTGATCAACAATAACAATACGATCAACTGGATCCCGGAGAGCATCGGCAAGGGCCGCTTCGGCGACTGGCTGGAGAATATTCAGGACTGGGGCATCAGCCGTAACCGTTACTGGGGGACTCCCTTAAATGTCTGGGAGTGTTCCTGCGGCCATAAACATGCCATCGGCAGCAAGGAGGAGCTGAAGGAAATGTCTCCTAACTGCCCCGATGAGATCGAGCTGCATCGTCCTTTCATCGATGAAGTGACGATCACCTGCCCGGAGTGCGGCAAACAGATGCACCGTGTACCGGAGGTTATCGACTGCTGGTTCGATTCCGGCTCCATGCCTTTCGCCCAGTATCACTATCCATTTGAAAATCAGGAGACCTTTAAGAAGAATTTCCCCGCCGACTTCATCAGTGAGGCGGTCGATCAGACCCGCGGCTGGTTCTACTCGCTGCTGGCCATTTCCACGCTGATCTTCAATCAGGCTCCTTACAAGAACGTCATCGTCCTGGGGCACGTGCAGGATGAGAACGGACAGAAGATGAGCAAGTCCAAGGGGAACGCGGTGGATCCCATGGATGCGCTGAATACCTACGGCGCCGACGCCATCCGCTGGTATTTCTATATCAATAGCGCGCCCTGGCTGCCTAACCGTTTTCACGGCAAGGCGGTCACTGAGGGACAGAGGAAGTTCATGGGTACTCTGTGGAATACCTATGCCTTTTATGTGCTGTATGCCGAGATTGATCAGTTTGACGCCACCAAATATGAGCTGGAGTACGAGAAGCTGCCGGCCATGGACCGCTGGATGTTCAGCAAGCTGAATACTCTGATCGGCAATGTCGATAATGCTCTGGAGAATTATCAGATTCCCGAGGCGGCCCGTTTCCTGCAGAATTTTGTGGATGATATGAGCAACTGGTATGTCCGCCGCAGCCGCAGCCGTTTCTGGGCGAAGGGCATGGAGCAGGATAAGATCAATGCTTATATGACTCTGTATACGACGCTGGTGACCGTGGCCAAGCTGGCCGCTCCCATGGTGCCTTTCATTACCGAGGATATGTACCAGAACCTGGTACGGAGCCTGGATGAGACCGCACCGGAGAGCATCCATCTGTGCGATTATCCTGTGGCCAATGCGGCCTGGATCAATCAGGAGCTGGAGGAGGATATGGACGCGGTCCTGAAGATCGTGGTCATGGGCCGGGCCTGCCGGAATTCCGCCAATATCAAGAACCGCCAGCCCATCGGGCAGATGTTTGTCAAGGATCCTGTGAGTCTCAATGAATTTTACGGAGATATTATTAAGGACGAACTGAATGTAAAGAAGATCACCTTCACGGATGAGGTAAGTGATTTTACTTCCTACCGCTTCAAGCCTCAGATGCGGACGCTGGGACCGAAATACGGCAAGAAGCTGGGCGAGATCCGCACGCTGCTGGCGGAGATCGACGGAAATGCAGCTATGAAGGAGCTGAAGAGTACCGGCGAGCTGGTGCTGACCTTCGCTGACGGCAGCCGCGCGGTTCTCTCTGAGGAGGACCTTCTGATCGAGACGACGCAGACCGAAGGCTATGTCTCTGAGATCTCCGGCGAATGGACCGTGGTGCTGGATACCAACCTGACGCCGGAGCTGCGGGAAGAGGGTCTGCTGCGTGAGGTCGTCAGCAAGGTTCAGACCATGCGCAAGGAGGCCGGCTACGAAGTGATGGATCACATTGATGTCTACGTAACCGGCAATGAAAAGGTCGCGGCGCTGATGGAGTCTCATCAGGAAAGCCTGCTCAGTGATGTGATGGGCGATACTCTGACCATGGGAGAGACCGACGGATATGTCAAAGAGTGGAACCTCAACGGCGAAAAAGTCACGCTGGGAGTGAAGAAAAAATAAGATACAGAAGCTGCTCTGAGGAGATGAAAATCCTCTCTGAGTGTGGTGCGGAGGCGTTTTCCGGGAGGGACGCTTCTGATGGGATGACAGAGAGATAGGAGACTTCGAGATTATGGATCATTTTGAATTTGATAAGGAAGCATTTCGCAAGAGAGTCATTGATCTGGTCAAGCTGGATTCCAAGGTGACTATTGAGGAGGCCACGCCGGAGCAGATTTATAAGGCAGTGGGCTTCGCCATCAAGGAGCAGATCATCGATGCCTGGATCGACACGCGCAAGAAGGCCAGGGAGCAGGACGTTAAAATGCTCTACTATATGTCCATGGAATTTCTCATGGGCCGGGCGCTGGGCAACAACCTGATCAACATTCAGGCCATCGATGAGGTGAAGGAGGTTCTGGACGAGTTCGGCGTGGATCTCAATGTGATCGAGGATCAGGAGAGAGACTGGGCGCTGGGCAACGGCGGCCTGGGGCGGCTGGCAGCCTGCTTCCTGGATTCACTGGCGACGCTGGGCTATCATGCGTACGGCTGCGGTATCCGCTATAAATATGGCATGTTCAAGCAGAAGATTGAAAACGGCTACCAGAAAGAGATGCCGGACAACTGGCTGCGCATTGCCAATCCCTTTGAGGTGCGCCGCGACAACCACAGAAAAGAAATCAAATTCGGCGGCTACACCCGCTGTGAGACTGATAAGAATGGTCGTCCCTATTATGTGCAGGAGGGATATCAGTCCGTCTGGGCGGTGCCCTATGACCTGCCGGTCATCGGCTACAATAACGGCGTTGTAAACACTCTGCGTATCTGGAGCGCCGAGCCCATGGAGGACCTCGATCTGGAGCGCTTTAGTCAGGGTGATTATGAAAATGCCGCCAAGCAGGAGAACCTGGCGGAAACGATCTGCAAGGTTCTTTATCCCGCCGATGATCACTATGCCGGCAAGGAACTGCGTCTGAAGCAGCAGTATTTCTTCGTGTCTGCAACGATTCAGCGGGCCGTGGAGCGTTACATGGAGAGTCATGACGACATCCACAAGCTGTATGAGAAGGTATGTTTCCAGATGAATGATACGCATCCGACGCTGACGGTAGCCGAGCTGATGCGGATTCTGGTGGATGAACATCGCCTGGAATGGGATGAGGCCTGGGAGATTACCACAAAGACCTGCGCCTATACGAATCATACGATCATGGCGGAGGCGCTGGAGAAATGGCCTATCGATCTGTTCCAGCGTCTGCTGCCCCGTATTTACCAGATCATCGATGAGATCAACCGCCGCTTTGTCATTCAGGTGAAGGATCTCTATCCCGACCGCTCTGACAAGGTGGAGAGTATGACAATCCTGTATAATCATCAGGTGCGCATGGCCAATTTGGCCATCGTCGGCGGTTTCTCCGTCAACGGCGTGGCGAAGCTTCACACGGAGATCCTGGAGAAACGGGAACTGAAGGATTTCTATGAGATGATGCCGGAGAAGTTCAACAACAAGACCAACGGCATCACGCAGCGGCGTTTCCTGCTTCATGCGAACCCTCTGCAGGCGCAGTGGATTACGGAGAAGATCGGCGATGGCTGGATCACTGACCTGTCGCAGCTGGAGAAGCTGATTCCCTATGCGGATGATCCGGAAGCGAGGAAAGAGTATCGGGAGATCAAGCGTCAGAACAAGCTGCGCCTGATAAAATACATCATGGAGAATAACAATGTGGAGGTGAATCCCGACTCGATCTTCGATGTGCAGGTAAAGCGGCTTCACGAATATAAGCGTCAGCTGCTGAACATCCTTCATGTGATGTATCTGTACAATCAGCTGAGAGACAATCCCGACCTGGATATCGTGCCCCGCACCTTCATCTTCGGTGACAAGGCGGCAGCCGGGTATGTAAACGCCAAGCTGACGATCAAGCTGATCAACTCCGTGGCCAACGTCATCAACAATGACGTGTCGATCCATGACAAGATTAAGATCGTGTTTATCGAGGACTATCGCGTGTCCAATGCGGAGATTATTTTCCCGGCCAGCGATGTCAGCGAACAGATCTCCACAGCCAGCAAGGAGGCCAGCGGCACGGGCAACATGAAGTTCATGCTCAACGGCGCCCTGACCCTGGGCACCATGGACGGCGCGAATGTGGAGATCGTGCAGGAAGTGGGCAAGGAGAACGCCTTCATCTTCGGCCTCTCCGCCGATGAGGTCATCGAGTACGAGAAGAATGACAACTATGACCCTGTGGCGATCTTCAACGAGGACGCCGAGCTGCGCCGGGTGCTGATGCAGATGGTTAACGGCTTCTATTCGCCGGATAACCCCGACCTGTTCCGTCCGCTGTACAACTCGCTGCTGAACACGCAGAACAGCGCTAAGGCCGATACCTACTTCATCCTTAAGGATTTCCGATCCTATGTCGAAGCACAGAAGCGCGTCGAGGCGGCTTACCGCGATGCGGAGGGCTGGACCCGCTCCGCAATTCTGAACATCGCCCACTCCGGCAAATTCTCGTCCGACCGGACGATTCAGGAGTATGTGGACGACATCTGGAAGCTGGATAAGGTGGAGATGTAACTGAAAAAATCCCGGGAGGCTTTTAAGTCTTCCGGGATTTTTGGTGGTGTTTCTCCATCAGTATCTGTTCATCGATGACCTCCTGAATGGATGCATAGCCCTTCTTCGAGAAGAGTTCGTCAAAATCGTTTTCGCACTCCAGGGCAAAAGCAATCTTGATGAGGGAGGAGAGTGAGATCTCGCCGGTTCGCTCGAAGCGCTTCAGAGAGCCAAGGCTGACGTTGGAGCGGCGGCTCAGTTCGACTTGGGTGAATTTCTTTTCTTTTCGGCGGGCGCGTGCCCGGTCTGCAATTTCCCGGTTGATATCTCCGGGGGATTTAAATAAATTAAATGAGTTCATAGATCATATTTTAACCCAAAACAGGGAAACTATCAAGAAATAGCTCATATTTTATCTAATAAATATTCCGAATCCCTCCGCGGTTCATGATTTCTTCCCGGATCTGCGCGGCCTCTTCGAAGCCTTGCGCTTCAAGCGTCCCGCTCGCCTCCACTGCTGCTGTCAGAAATTACTGTACTGAGGTGATTTTTCCAATATAAACGGGTGTTCCTTTTATTTCCATCCATACAGACAAATTCTGCATTCTACTCCCCCGCTTTTCCATAAACAGGTCCATTCCGAGGATATTTACTACCTGAATGGATTTTTCCAGCTGAATACCGGGTTTTCCTCTCTCCAGATCAGAAAGGAAGGTAATGCTCAGACCTGTGCATTCAGAGAGGAAGGCCTGTGTGTAATGCAGTTCTTTCCGCCTTTCGCGGACGGCTTTATTTGATGATAAGATGATTTATCCGGAATGTCAAGGTATCTCTGTTTTCTTCTTTTCGTCTTTTACAGAGATATCCGGTGAAGAAGTGATGTAATGATAAAAATGGTCGGAAGCATACTTGACGGCGGGAATCTGCCATGATACTTTACAAGAGGTGAACGTTTCTCTGCATATCTTTTGGGCAGAGTCTGGCAGAGTCGTTTAGAGGAGAAGAGGTATCATGAAGAGTTCGGTAGCAAGACATGAAGTGTTCGATTATACGAATCCGCCTTTTACGTTCAGGGAGCTTTATTCAGATGAAACGGGCCCTTTTATTTTTGAACCGCACTGGCATGAAGATCTGGAGATTGTCTATACCATGAAAGGGAACAATCGTCATTATATCAATGGAAGATGCTATGACGCTGTGCCGGGGCGGCTGCTGGCGGTCAATTCAGAATTTGTCCATAATATTATTACTGATCCAACGCTGCGGAGTACACGGGAAGTGGCAGGATTTCTGGTTGTCATCAGCAAAGGCTTTATTGATGACAATTTTCCGCAGCACCGGGAACTGTATTTTACGAATACGAAGAAACAGGCATCCGAGAAGACTGTGCACTGTCTTCAGAAAATCATGGAATTCCATGCCCGCCCCCAACAGGACGAATATGATTTTCTTTTTGCGAAGAGTCTTGTTCTGGAGCTGCTGTACCAGATGTGCCGGAACGAGGGCGTGGTGAAGAGGAAGGACGTCGATCAGGTCAATTCCCTGAAAAACATTGAGAGGATCAAGGGTGTCCTGACCTATGTGGATGAGAATTATATGGAGCCTCTGTCACTGACGCAGGTGGCGAAACGGTTTCATTACAGTCCGGCGTATTTTGCCCGTTCTTTTAAGAAATGCACCGGCCTGACTTTCATGGAATTTCTGACGAACTATCGGGTCGAGAAAGCGCGGATAGCTTTAATGCATACGGAAAAGTCAGTCGCTGAGATCGCGGTGGAGAATGGATTTTTTGACGACCGGCGTCTGATACTGGCGTTTAAAAAGAAATACGGAACTACCCCGCTGCAGTACCGTAAGACACAGAAACTGTAGAAAAAAGCAAAAAACGGTAATTTTCTGTCAAAACGAGGGACGAAAAACTCCGAACTTTCCTGTATACTTTTATATGATTCATTAGGCGGATGCGATGATGCATCCAGATTCAAGAAGGAGAGAGGAGTTTTCTTATGAGCAGTAAGAGTAACAAGCTCAGCCTGGCGGAAAAGCTCTGCTACGGCAGCGGCGACTGTGCGGCGAATGTGTATGTGGCGATGGCCAGCACCTTCCTGACCGGGTATTATACCGACACAGTCGGCCTGGCCACTCTGGCGGTCGGTACGATGATGCTGGTGGCCCGTGTGTTTGACGGTGTGACCGATCTGGCGATGGGCGCCATCGTCGATAAGACGAAGAGCAAATACGGCAAAGCCCGTCCCTGGGTGCTGTGGACAGCGCCATTTATGCTGATCGGTCTGGTTCTGTTGTTCAGTGTGCCGAAATCACTGTATGGAACGAACGGCGGTCTGATCTATGCCTATCTGTCGTACATTTTCATGAACTGCATTGTTTACACGGCGAATAACCTTCCGTTCAACGCGCTGCTGTCCCGGATGACGCTGGACGTACAGGACCGTGCTTCGACGGCATCCATCCGGTTTATCATGACACAGTTCACTACGCTGATCATCAACGCGGTGACTGCGAACCTGGTGACCTCGATCGGCTGGAGCGCTCTGGCTGTGATCTATGGTGTCATTGAAGTGATTCTGCTTTTGCTCTGCTTCCTCGGCTGTAAAGAGCATATCGACGAGGATGAGAGCGGCGCTGTGAAGCTGGAAGATGTTCCCATGAATATCGCCTTCCCGGCTCTGCTGAAGAACAAGTATTTCTATCTGCAGACCCTGGTATTCCTGACTCTTTACATCAATACCGTGGCTGTCGGTTCCTGCACCTATTATTTCTGCAATACGGTTCTGGGAAGCATCGCCATCATTACTTATACGTCAATGGCGCAGACCATCCCGGCCATCATCGCAAACTTTGCCAATCCGGGGCTGGTCGCGAGATTCGGCAAGCGCAAGGTCATGCTTGTCGCCTGTGTCCTGATGATCGCCGGCCGTCTGATTGTCGGCCTGGCCGGTTCGAGTATCCCGATCGTCATGGTTGGTATCCTGATCTACGGTTTTGGTACGGGCCCGGTCATGTCCGGTGTCTTCGCGATGACCGCGGATGTTGTTGGCTATGGCGAGTGGAAGACCGGCGTGCGTTCGGAGGGTCTGGTCAACAGCTGCACGTCCTTCGGTATGAAGGTGGGCATCGGCCTTGGCTCCGCTGTCGCGACCTGGATCCTGGCCTTTGGCGGATACGACGGAACGGCTGCGGTGCAGAGTGCCTCCGCCGTGGCGGCGATTCGTTTCGGATTCGGATACTTCGGCGCGATTCTGGGCGCGGTTCTTCTGGTTCTGCTGCTGCTCATGAATATTGATAAGAACATCAAGCAGATTCAGAGCGATCTGGAAGCCAAGAAGCAGAGAGCGTAATTAACATAAGAGTAAGTATATGTAGCCGCGCATTTTGGAGACCGTGTTTCCGGGCGCGGCTACACATGAAGTGAGAAAAATATTTCGGTTGCAACCTGCAATCCGAAACCCTATACTTAAGGAAAAGGAGTGAAAGAACAGATGTCGCAGGCAAGTGATATGGTAAGGACGAATTTTGCAAAAGGGGACGATATCCGGGACGCGGGACTGACCACCCCGGAGGACATTCGCCGGTATGATGATCTTCGCTATGGCGAGGATGCTGACTGCCAGGTGCTGGACGTGTACCGCCCGAAGGAGAAAGAGGGCGAGGCGCTGCCGGTCATCATCAGTATTCACGGCGGCGGCTGGGTGTACGGCGATAAGGAACGGTATCAGTTCTACTGCATGAGTCTGGCACAGAGAGGCTTTGCCGTGGTGAATTTCACCTATCGTCTGGCGCCGGAGTACAAATTCCCTGCCTCGCAGGAGGATACGAACCTGGTGGTGACCTGGGTACTCGCTCATGCAGAGGAATATGGTTTTGACACGGAGTATGTATTCATGGTCGGAGATTCTGCCGGAGCGCACGCGCTGGGGATCTACGCGGGAATCTGCACGAACCCGGAGGCTGCGGCGTTGTATCCGTTCACGGTGCCCGAGGGCTTCCGTCCGACGGCGATCGCTCTGAACTGCGGCGCCTACTGGATGAACGAGGATGTTGGCATGGATGGGCTGACCATGGCACTGATGGAGGATCTGTTCGCAGATGGGGCGACCGAGGAAAATATGGAATGGATCTGCGTTCCGAAGTACGTCACGGAAGATTATGTGCCGACGTATTTCATGACCTGCACCGGTGATTTCCTGCTGACGCAGGCGCCGCTGCTTTACAACAAGCTGCTGGAGTGCCGGGTTCCCTGTGAATTCCAGTTCTATGGGGATAAGGATCACGAGCTGGGCCATGTCTTCCATCTGAACATGAAGTCGGAGCTTGCCGCGAAATGCAACGACGCGCAGTGCGAATTCTTCCGGAAGTTTCTGTAGATAATAAAAAATAAAAACGAATACATTTTGTGAGGTTGAACAGAAAATGATGAAGACAAGAACCTTTTCAGGTACGACAGATCCCGCGGTGCAGCCGTATGAGATCGCACACCGCGCCGTGGCGCGGAAGGCCGCGGCGGATTCGATCGTTCTGCTGAAGAATGAGGGAGCGGTGCTTCCTGTCTCGGCGGATCAGCCCATCGCGCTCTACGGCGCGGGCGCGGGCCGCACGATTAAGGGCGGTACCGGTTCCGGAGATGTCAACGAGCGCTATAGTGTGACGATTCAGGAAGGCCTGGAGCAGGCCGGATACCGGATTACGACGAAGGACTGGCTGGAGGATTATGACCGGCAGTTTACGGCGGCCCGGGAACAGTGGAGAAAAGAGATCTGGGAGGAGACGGATCGCGGTGAGGGCGGTGCGCTGGGGCTTTTTGCCGTCTATTCCAGTAAGCAATTCGCTTATCCGGCCGGCCTTCTTTCCATCGAGAAGACAGAGGCGGAGATCGCCGTCTATGTCCTGAGCCGTGTGGCCGGAGAGGGCGCGGACCGCTACGACCGGGAGGGAGACTATTATCTCTCAGAAGAAGAAAAACAGCTGATCGCAAACATCTGCGCAGTGTATCCGCAGGTCGTGCTGGTGATCAATACCGGCGGGCAGGTGGATCTGTCTTTCGCGGATGAATATAAGATTTCGGCAATTTTGCAGATCTCGCAGCTGGGCTGCGAGGGCGGCAATGGCTTCGCGGATGTGTTCTCCGGGAAGGTGGCGCCAGCCGGCAAGCTGACCAGCACCTGGGCGTATCATTATGAGGATTATCCGAACAGCGCGACTTTCTCCCACAATAATGGAGATGTAGAGAACGAGCCCTACTATGAGGGCATTTACGTCGGCTATCGGTATTTCGATGCTTTTGAGGTGCCGGTGCGCTACGGCTTCGGTTTTGGTCTGGGATATACGGAGTTCAGTCTGCGTGTGCTGGATCTGGCAGGTTCCGGCAGGGAAGAGCAGAAGCCTGTCATCAGCGTGAAGGTGTTCGTGAAAAATGTTGGCACAGCTTCCGGGCGCGAGACGGTGCAGGTCTATGCTTCCTGCCCGCAGGAGCGGATGGCGAAGGAATACCGCCGCCTGGTCGGTTTTGCTAAGACAAAGGAGCTGAAGCCGGGGGAGAGTGAAGAGGTTACGGTACACTTTTCCGCCTATGATCTGGCGTCCTACTGCGAGAAGACACCGGGCTGGGTGCTGGAGCAGGGTGTCTATGGGATCTTTGTGGGGAATAGCCTGGAGGAGGCTGCCCTGAGCGGAACGGTGCGGATCGACGCAGATCAGATTCTGGTGAAGACAGAGAATATCTGCCCGCTTACGGAGGAACTGGAGATGCTTGTCGCTCCTGAGGAGAAGGTGCAGGCGCGCCGCGCGGCCTGGCTGCAGGCGGAAACGACCGCTTCACTGCCGAATGTCCTGTTGACGGCGGAGGATTTCTCCACGGAGACGGTCGTGTACGGAAAGGATGCTGACCGTATCCCGGAGGATGTGAAGGAATTCGTGGACAGTCTGACCGTGGAGCAGATGGCGATACTGGCCACGGGCGACCCGGGACAGGGATCGTTGGCAGCGCTGGGTTCCGCGGGCATTTCCGTGCCCGGTTCCGCGGCGCAGAGCAATGCCTGCCTGCGGGAGCGCGGCCTCGCGGATATCGTGTTCGCGGACGGGCCGGCCGGACTTCGCCTGAATAAAACGTATTTCGTGAAGGACGGTCAGGCCGTACCGGAGCCGTTTGAGAAGAGCCTGGAGGGCGGGTATCTCTGCCGCAGCCAGGAGAAGCCGGAGGGCGAAGAATATTTCCAGTACTGCACGGCCTTCCCCGTGGGAACCGCTCTGGCGCAGACCTGGGATCCGGAGCTCATCGCAGAGGTCGGCAAGGCAGCCGGAGAGGAAATGCAGATGCTGCTGGTCACCTCATGGCTGGCGCCGGGCATGAATATCCACAGGAATCCACTGTGCGGCCGGAACTTCGAGTATTATTCGGAGGATCCGCTGCTGAGCGGAAAGATCGCTGCCGCCATGACAAATGGCGTTCAGTCTGAGAAGGGCTGCGGCACGACGATCAAGCATTTCGCCTGCAACAACCAGGAAGACAACCGCATGGGTTCGAATTCGATCTTGTCCGAGCGCACGCTGCGTGAGATCTATCTCAAGGGCTTTGAGATCGCCATCCGCGAATCTCATCCGCTGATGATGATGACCAGCTACAACAAGGTGAACGGCGTGCATTCCGCCAACAACTATGACCTGTGCACGAAGGCGGCCCGGGACGAGTGGGGCTTCGACGGCTTCATCATGACCGACTGGACGACGACCCACAACGGTCCGGACTGCACCGCGGCCGGCTGCATGCGCGCCGGAAATGACATGGTTATGCCCGGACGTGTGGCAGATCAGGAGAACATCCTCCAGGAGCTGGAAGCCGGAACGCTGGAGCTTCAGGAACTGAAATCCTGCATCTGCCATCTGGTGAATGTCATCTGGAAGTCGAATATGTATGAATAATTCTTGAAAAGAGGCCGGACAGGAGAGATCTTGTCTGGCCTTTCATCATCGGTTTATCTTTATAATTTCCTTTGCACAGGCTAAAGCTTCATCGGTCTCTGTGGAATTTAAAAGGTTCAGATGAAGACAAAGATCGTTTTCTGAATCGACCCATGTCACTATGACATTGGAAGACGAGCCATTTTCATAAGCCGTCCCCCGCATTGTCATCTGAGCATAATAAAGAATCACATCCTCATATTCCTCTGTCTGTACTTTTTCATAGCTGTAATTATTGTTTCCCTCTGTGGAGTCTTCCGGAACCCATATCTCATCATCGTATGAAAAATAAGTTTTCCAATACGCGTTTTTTGTTGATCCAACGCTTATATCGCAATATGCTTCCGAATCATCCAGATAATAGGTCACGCTCACTACTGTATACAATGGATTTGTCAATGCGTCTTTCCGTGAAATTCCATGAGGAACGATTTTAAGCCATTGGGTTTCTTCATCCATGGAAGCCGACGCCAATTGTTCCGGAAGCTTTAAGTCGAATTGGCTCAGGTATGCGGAGGACGCTCTGTAAAATGCCCACATACCATTTCCGGTCTGAACGGCATATACGGAAAGGCCGGAGACGATCATAAGTGCAATAACCAGCGCTGCCGCAAGAACTTTCCGCCTGCTGGCAGATGTCTTAACCACAGGCTGACGCATCCTCAACTCCTTTTTTCTTTTTAAATCTTCAAAAGAAGCTTCTGACCCGGGACACATTTTTACTATATTAACTGCCATATTTTCAAATTCTGAATTCGTCATTGTCATCCCTCCTCAAATGTTTTACGTAATTTTCCGATAGCTCTTTCATAGCGTTTTTTCACACTGTGTACAGAACGATTCATAACCCGCGCAATTTCCTGATGGGACAGTTGTCCCAATAATTTTAAGCGTACGATTTCGCGATCTGGTTCTTTTAACGAATCAATCATAAGCAGCAGTTCTCTCATGCTTAAGATGGAATCCGAAGCATCTGGATTGTTTTCCGGTAAGGTCTCGGGAAGACCGACGGTTTCGTGTTTCCTGTGTCGGAATTCATCCATGGCCAGATTTCTGGCCACCCGGAACAGCCAGACCTTTTCAGCTTTGTCGTTATGAAACCGCGGGTGTTTTTGCCATGCTTTCAAAAATACTT
>JAJQDL010000142.1:0-6317 GCA_021202235.1 Lachnospiraceae bacterium | reverse complement strand
GTCCTGATACTCGTCTTTCATCTTCCTCACCTCTCTTTGTTCCGCAAATTGAGCTGACCCCAAATATGCTTTTATATTATAAACGTTCGGCTAACCTAAAAAGCGACATTTAAATAAATTTTTTGACAGGAATGAATATTCGCCACTGCTTTTTATATAAGCATACGTCATTTAAAAACGAAAAATCGTTTTAATAGTGACATGAAGTCTCGGATATTTTGAATTTTTACGTATGAAATCAAATATCCGGTTTACATTGACATTTCACAATGTTATAATCAAATTAACGCTAAAAGGTCATTGTATTTGTAAGGAGATACGGGCAATGTTGATTCGATACCGATTTAACAACTTCTGTTCATTTTTGGGTGATTATGAATTCTCTATGGAAGCCCCAAGAGGAAAAGTGAAGAAAAGATATCCGGATAATTATGTTGCAGATGATTTGGGAATGAATCCGCTGAAGACTGCTGTGGTTCTTGGCGAAAATGCAGGCGGCAAATCTAACTTCATCGCCAGTCGCAAATATCTGAAATCATTATTTTCGGACAATGACATGGTCAGGAGCTTTATCCCTTATGTAAATACTTCCAGCAGAGAGAACAATGAGAACCCTGTCCAGTTTTTTGAAATGGAATTGCTCCTGAAGGGTCCGAAAATATATCGATATATTCTTGAAATCGATGCTGCAGGAATTGTCTGTGAAGAATTATATTTCCGGAAGAATCGTTTTGGTGTAGAAAAGAATCTGTTTTCCTTTAAAAGAAACAAAGCAGGTGGTTATGATATATCTTCAGATGAAAAGAACCGGTTGGCATCTTTGATTGATTCAAAACAGAGGGGGATCGGTCTGATCATAACAAAGCTGGCCATACTTGGTGATGAGAATGCATTGGCTGTGACCGAATGGGTGAATGATTCTCTATCAGTAGAATTACCCGGCAGCAGTGAGCAGGACGCTTTTCGAAAACGGAATACTGATTTGGAGATCATGAAAGATTCCCGCTATGTAGAAATATTCCGCATGGTAGATTACAGTATCTGTGGTGTGCAGATCGATGAAGAGAAGCCATACAGTAAAACAGTGATCATTCGCAGAGATAAAGATGGGCGGATTATGAAGCGCGAATTGTCCATGGATTCCGCCGGAGTCCGTGAATTTTTTAAGTGGGCTGTCCAGATTTTTCAGGTAGTGTATGAAAATAAGACAGTATTTGCCGATGAGATGGATCGTGTACTAAATCCTATCTTGTCCGATCGAGTTGTCGCATTCATTAATGGAAAACGTCATAATGGTCAGTTCATTTTCTCTACGCACAATGTTCTGCACCTGAACCTCGTAACTTATATGAAAGAGCAGATTTACTTCATTACAAAAGATAAGGATACTCTGATTTCAGATCTGTATTCCCTGGCGGATTTTCCAGAAGTCCGTTATGAAAACACCAAAATCTACGAGTTTTACATGAAAGGAATCCTGGGGGGTACTGCTTATGAATAGGCCGAAGCGGGAACTCAAAAAGAAATTTATTGTATTTTGTGAAGGGGATACGGAATTTTATTATATTGACCAGATGCGAAAAAACCAGGGTGTAGAAATTTCCCTGCAGCCGATTAATATGAAAGGTGGAGGATATCAGAATTTCCTGGATGTGATTCGGACAAAAGCACAGAACAATTGTATCGCAAAGTTTATCATTGTGGATGCAGACAGAATCCAAAATGGAAAGAGTGAGGAAGAAGGGTTCCGAAAGTTATTGGATTACTGTCGGATGCAAAATGCAAAAAAGGCTGCACCGCATTTTTTGATTGTAGACAATCCTGATTTTGAATATGTGGCTTGCCTGCATATAACTGACTATAAGGGGCAGGATACAGCAACTTTCATCAAAAATCAGATGGGCTTCCAGAGTGTATCCATGCTAAAAAAGAAAGCCGATATCTATAACTATCTGAATAGTGGGAGCAATGGTTATCAAACGATGTTGCAACGTTTGAATGGTGGTAGAAAGTTTGTGAAAAATGTATATATAGTCAGGCGAAAATCTTTTGATATAGAAATCACAGGGACTACCATCGATTTTGATTGTCTTTCAACCAAGGGAAGTAATATTGAGGAATTTTTTGATGTGATTGACTGGTGATTCTCTTACTAGCTGAACGGATTTCATTCTTGACTGACGAGATGTGATGTTTATTCTTTTTACATAATCCTTATAATTCCGGGCATTTGCCGTAGGTTTACGCAGCGAAACTTTTCTTGCGATTTCTGATGGATGGTGTAAAATGGTCAGTAGCACTTATGATGAACGACAAAAGAAGGAGAAAATCACCATGGAAGGTCTGACTGTATCGCTGCGGGCGGTATTTCCCATCTTTGCCATGCTTGTCATCGGCTACTGGGCCCGGTGGAAGGGGATTGTGGACGATCCTTCTATTAAGAAGATGAACGCTTTGTGTTTTCAGGTGTTCATGACGGCCATGATGTTTTATAATGTATACAGCATGGACCTGGAGAGCGATCTGAATCCCCGGTTGATGGCTTTTGCCATCGCGGCGATTCTGTCGATCCTTGCCGTGGCGACCGTCATCGTGCTTTGGCGGGTGAAGGAGAACGCGAAGCGGGGCGTGATCATCCAGGCCATCTACCGCAGCAACTTCGTTGTCCTGGGGCTGCCGCTGATCACGGCAGTCTACGGGTCAGAGGCAGTGGGTGTTCCCTCGGTGCTGATCAGTGTGGTGACGCCTCTGTACAACTTTTTTGCGGTAATCATTCTGGAGATATTTAATGGGACAAAGCCCTCGGTGGGGAAAATCGCCAAAAATGTGATTCTCTGTCCTTATATTCTGGGCGCGATCGCGGCAATGTTCTTCGTAGTGACAGGGCTGCAGCTTCCGGAGATGATCGAGTCCCTGATTCAGACGCTGGGACAGGTGGCCTCGCCGCTGGCGATTGTCATCCTCGGCGCCAGCTTCACCTTCGGAAATGTACGGAAATATGCCAGACTCCTGGCGGTGATCTGCAGCGTGAGGCTGCTGGTGATTCCGGGAATCACTCTGACGGCTGCAGCGGCGCTGGGTTTTCACGAGGTAGAACTGATGACGGTGATAGCTCTCTTCGCCACGCCTACGGCTGTCGGGTCCTACGCCATGGCGCAGCAGCTGGGCGGCGATGCCGATCTGGCAGGAGTGGAGGTGGTGATCTGTACTATGCTCTCCATCGTCACGCTGTTCTTCTGGATCTTCCTTCTGAAGAATCTGGGATTGTTATGAAAGTGCAGGTGAATTCTGTGAAAATCGAATTGCTTCAGCTGATCGAAGGAGCCCGGCAGGCCCGGGGACTGACCGTGATCATCGATGTATTTCGCGCTTTTTCCGTGGAGTGCTATCTTTTTGACGCCGGTGTGCGCGAGGTGCTGGCTGTGGGACGGACGGAGACGGCCCGTCGCCTGAAGGAGGAGCATCCGGAGTATATCCTCGTGGGAGAGCGCGGCGGTGTCATTCTGCCGGGGTTTGATTTCGGTAATTCGCCGTCCCAGATCCGCCGGGAGATGCTGCCGGGACGAACGGTGGTTCATACCACCAGTGCCGGGACGCAGGGCATCGTGAATGCCGCCGGGGCTTCGGAGATCGTCACCGGTAGCCTGGTTAATGCCCGGGCTGTGGCTCAGTATATCCGGGAACGGGATCCGGAGGATGTGTCGCTGGTGTGCATGGGACTGCGGGGGGAGATCGAGGCGCCGGAGGATGTGCTCTGCGGGCGCTATATCCGCAGCCTTCTCACCGGAGACGCGCTGGATTGGGAGCAGGAGATGGCGATCCTGCGGGAGAAGCCTTCGGCATGTAAATTCTTCAATCCGGAGAAGCAGGCCGTCTTCCCGGAAGCAGACTACTGGATGTGCACGGACCGTGACCGCTTTGATTTTGTGCTGCAGGTGACGCCGCGTGAGGAGGATGTCTTCTCTGTGCGGCGGCTGCCCGGACAGGCAGACGGGAGGCGTGAAGCATGGATTTGAGCAATCTTCTGGAAATGCAGGTGATGCTTGTTTTGTTGATGGCGCTGGGTCTGTTCCTGTCGGAGATCGGCATGATTGATGCCGCGGGTCGGACGCTGCTGACGAATCTGGTCATCAATGTACTTCTTCCCTGCAGCATCGTGAAATCTTTCCTGATTGATTTTGATATGGAGACGCTGCGCAGCTGTCTGACGATCTTCGTGATCGCCATCCTGATTCAGATCGGTACGCTGTTGCTGGGGAAAATCCTCTATCCCCGCTATGCGGACCGCCGGAAGAAGGTGCTTCAGTACGCGACGATTTGCTCGAATGCCGGGATCCTCGGCAACCCGGTGGCGGAGGCGGCCTTCGGCAGCATGGGACTGCTGTACGCCTCTATTTATCTGATTCCGCAGAGGACCTTCATGTGGTCCTTCGGGCTGACCTATTACACCGAATGCCCCAGCGGAAAGGAACTGGCGAAGAAGGTGGCGACGCATCCGTGTATCATCGCCGCCGTTCTGGGCCTGGTGCTGATGATCACGCAGTGGCAATTGCCCGGTTTCGTGGAATCTACGGTGGAATCTCTGGGCAGTGCCAATACATCGATTTCCATGCTTCTCATCGGCTCGATTCTCAGTGGGATCAAATGGCGGGAAATGATCGATCGCGACAGCCTGTATTACTGCTTTGTGCGTCTGATCCTGGTGCCGGCGCTGGTCTTCCTGGGCTGCCGACTGGCCGGAGTGGACGGTCTGGTCATGGGCGTCAGTGTCCTGCTGGCCGCCATGCCCGCCGCCAGCGTCACGGCCGTCCTGGCCGCCAAATACGAGAAGGACGAGGCTTTCGCGGCCCGCATTGTCGCGTTGTCTACGATCCTGTCGATGGTGACGGCGCCGCTGTGGTGTGTGATCCTTACATTATAAAGATAAAGAAAAAGGAATGGGATGTACTTTGCCGTCTTCGATGAACAGAGTACTTTACGGAGGATGCAGCTCTGTGTTATGATCGTCGTATGATAAGGAATGGCAAGGATATGCACGATTGTGCGAGAAGCGGCTGTCTGTGAAGTCCGCTGACTGGCGTAACAGGAAAGGAGATGCTGCATGGTCGAATATACCCCTGCCCAGTGGCTGATGTTTTTCTATCTCTACTGTTTCATGGGATGGATCTTTGAGAGCTGCTATGTTTCTATCCTTAAGAAAAGATGGGTCAACCGCGGCTTCCTGCATCTGCCGCTGCTGCCGTTGTACGGCAGCGGAGCGGTATTGGTGCTCTTTGTTACGATCCCTTTCCGGGGCAATTTGTTTCTGGAGTATTTGTCGGGCGCCGTGGCGGCGACGATTTTGGAGCTGGTCGTGGGTCTCGGCATGGAGGCTTTGTATAAGGTAAAATATTGGGATTATTCGGACAGGAAATGCAATTTCCGCGGCGTGATCTGTCTGGAATCCTTTCTGTGCTGGGGCGTTCTGACGCTGTTTCTGGTGGAGATCGCCCAGAACCCTCTGGAGCAGCTGGTTTTCGCCATGGTACCATGGCTGCTGTATTTGCTGGATGCGGGGATCAGTGCGGTCTTTCTCTATGATGTCTATATCTCCAACCGGGCTGCCCTGCAGCTGGCTCATCTCATTACGGCGATGGAGAAAGCGCGGGCCGAGCTTCGGGAGAACCTGGAGGATCTGGAGCTGCAGCTTGCCGAGCAGCGGGGACGCCTGGAGGCCCGGATGGAATATAGCCGGGAGCATGCGGAGGCTCGCATGGAGGAATCCCGCCTGCTTCTGGAGATCCAGGCGGAACTGGCCAGAGAAAGCCTGGAAGAATTTGCGGCGGAGACCATGGAAGATCTGGGTGAGCTGACCGCGGAGACCCGGGCACGTCTGGTGAAGAGATATACCGAAGCGCAGCAGGAGTGGACAACACGTGCTGCCAGGACCAGAGAGAATCTGGAGGATCTGGCCGACGAGGCCCGCGAGAGTCTGGACGAGGCAGCCGCCGACTCCAGAGAGGCACTGACTGATCTGCAGGAGGCTTACGAGCAGAAGAAAGAAGAGCTTCTGCGTCTGCGTCAGTCCTACCGGGAAGAGTGGAAGGAGCAGATGCAGCGAGCAGAGTATTTCTCCCGTGGTATGATCAAACGAAACCCCACCGCTTGGTCTGCCGGACACGAGGAGATCTTTAAGGAGCTGCGTGAGCGTTCCGTGAAGTGGAGAACCCGGAAAAAGAAATCCGAAGATTCGGAGACCGGAAAAGAAGATTTTCCCCCTGAGGAATGAGAAAAAAAGAATCGCACATGGGAACGGGGGGGAATCCATGGGCGACGAG
>JAJQDL010000019.1:19167-19889 GCA_021202235.1 Lachnospiraceae bacterium | reverse complement strand
GAATCTTAACCGATTTAAACAAGTGTAACACAGATAAAAAGCATCTTCAACCCCCTTTTACCGCCCATCTCCGGGGGGTGAATCCATATGGTTTATCGGATTTCAGCCAAAATTCCCCCTCAGCTGCTCCTCCTCCGGTCGGAGAACACAACGCCGGTACATATTGCGATAAACAGAAAAGCACTGATTGCAGCGCAGACAGCGGGAAGTCCCCTGTCCCTCCCTTTGCAGTCGGTTCGGGAAATCCGGTTCCGCGATGAGTGTCCGGCACAGAGAAACCATGTCCACGCCGGCATCCAGAGCCTCCTGCATCGTTTTCCCGGAGTACATGCCACCCACCAGTATGTCCGGAATGTCGATCCGGCTCTTCACCAGGCAGGCTTCCCGCAGATAGTACAGGCGCGCCTCCCGGGGAAAGGCAGAGAAATTATTTCCACTGATCTCCACAGCGCCGACTCCCTCTTCCTGCAGTTCCTGTACATAGTAAAGAAGTGTATCATCCCAGGGGCTGAGAGCGCTGTCGTTGGCATTGATCTTGACGGCCAGACCCAGTCCCGGGCAGCGTGTTCTGATTCCCGCCACGATCTCCCGCACCAGCCGGAAACGATTCTCTCCGCTGCCACCGTACTCGTCCGTCCGGACATTTTGCAGTGGATCCAGCACCTGCGACAGAAGATCCCCATGCGCCAGATGGAGCTGTCCGCCGTCGAATCCGGCCCGCG
>JAJQDL010000019.1:0-19157 GCA_021202235.1 Lachnospiraceae bacterium | reverse complement strand
AAATTCCTCCGGATTGACGCCGTTGGGCGGGGCGTGTGTGATCTGTGCGTAGATCTCGGCGCCGCCGCGATGCGCTGCCGCGGCCAGCTCCGTCAGACCGGGAAGGAAGCGGTCATCGCTCACAAGATTCTGAAAAGGATCGGCCCGATGTTCCGCATCCACACAGATATGCCCTGTAAACAGCAGCCCTGCCCCACCGGCGGCCAGTTCCTCATACTCACGCACCTGCGCCGGACTGACCCGGCCATCCGCATAGCCCAGGTGATCGTTGGTCGCACTCCGGGCAATCCGGTTGCGAGTCCTCCTATTATTAATGGAAATTTCTGTAAACATCCTGCTTCTCCCTTACTATGAAAGCAGACGTCCATCGCTGAACGCCCTTTCTCTTATTCTGTCAGGTATTCTGGCTGTGCCATTTTAACATATGGAAGATATTCTCTCAAGTGCGTTCGCACAAATCATTCCTGTTATACAATGCAGGAAGCGAACCGGGCTCGTTGACAAACTCTCCTCCGCCTGCTATAGTTTTTGACACAAGTATCATACCATTTCCAAACGAAAGGCCCGCAAAAACATGAATCCATTAAAAAAGGCGTACTGCCGAATCTTCCAGACCGTGCTGAAATACGCCATTCCGATCCTGCCCTACCGCCAGCCTGCCATCATCGGCAGCCTGAAAAACATCCCAGCCGTCCTGCAGGGGCTCTCCTGCGACTGCGTGCTCCTGATCACCGACGCCGGCATCCGCAGGCTGGGATTAACGGCCCGCCTGGAGCAGATCCTGGCGGAGAATCAGATCGAGTGCATCGTCTATGACAAGACCGTCGCCAATCCCACCACCGCCAACGTAGAGGAAGCGCGTCAGCTCTATCTGGAGCACGGCTGCAGCGCCCTCATCGGCTTCGGCGGCGGCTCCAGCATGGACTGCGCCAAGGCGACGGCCGCCCGCATCGCCAAACCGCGCCAGTCGCTGGAGCAGATGAAGGGGATCCTGAGGATTCATAAGAAGCTTCCCACCCTCATCGCCATCCCCACAACGGCCGGTACGGGAAGCGAGACGACACTGGCCGCCGTCATTACCGACGATGAGACGCGGCACAAATATGTGATCAATGATTTTCCCCTGATCCCCCGCTACGCTGTGCTGGATCCCAAAGTAACGGTCAGTCTGCCTCCCTTCATCACGGCTACAACCGGAATGGACGCGCTGACCCATGCGGTGGAGGCCTACATCGGAGGTTCCACGACCCGGGAGACGCGCCGATACGCCCTGCAGGCCGTGAAGCTCATCTTCCAGAACCTGGACGCGGCCTATGAGGACGGCAGCGACCTGGTCGCCCGGCAGAATATGCTGCGTGCCTCCTACTACGCGGGCTGCGCTTTTACGGAATCCTATGTCGGCTATGTTCACGCCGTGGCTCACTCGCTGGGCGGCGCCTACAACGTCCCCCACGGTCTGGCCAATGCCGTCCTGCTTCCCTTTGTCCTCGAAGCCTACGGTGACTGCATCCACAGGAAGCTGCACCGACTGGCCATCGCTGCCGGTCTGGTGGATGAAGCAACGCCCGATGATGAAGCCGCCCGTCTCTTTATTGAAGCGATTCAGGAAATGAAACAGCGCTTCGGCATCGGCGACACCATCCCGGAGATCCGCGAGGAGGACATCCCCCGGCTGGCCCGCCACGCCGACAAGGAAGCGAATCCGCTCTATCCGGTGCCGGTTCTCATGAACGCGCGGGAGCTGGAAAAATTTTATGAGATTCTGATGGAGAAATAAAACAATAGAAATCTGTTGCACACGATCGCACAATGACTGCCTGCGCCGCCTGCCATCGATGCGATCACAAACGACATGATATAAGATCAGAAGGGAGTCAGTCCATGAATGCAGAAGAGATCCGACAGATTGTCGAACGGCAGAGAGCTTATTTTGCCACCGGCGCCACCCTCCCTGTCGAGGAGCGGATTCACAGTCTGCGAAAGCTGCAGGCATCCATTATAAAGCACGAATCTCAGATCAATGAAGCCGTGAAGGCCGATCTGGGAAAAAGTGCTTTCGAGAGCTATATGTGCGAAACGGGCATCGTGCTGGGTGAGATCTCCTATATGCTTCGCCATATCCGCTCGTATGCGAAGGAGAAGACTGTCTATACGCCGCTGGCGCAGTTCCACGCCCACAGCTATAAGAAGCCATCCCCTCATGGCGTCGTTCTCATCCTCAGCCCCTGGAATTACCCCTTCCAGCTGGCGCTGGATCCGCTGGTAGATGCCCTGGCCGCAGGAAATACGGCCGTGGTGAAGCCCGGCGCCTACTCCCCGCACACCAGCGCTGTCATCGGGCAGATCCTCTCCGAATGTTTCCCGCCGGAGTATGTGACCACAGTCACCGGCGGCCGGGCGGAGAACACAGCCCTGCTCCACGAGCATTTTGACTACATCTTCTTCACCGGCAGTCCCACCGTCGGCCGGGAAGTCATGCGCTGCGCCAGCGAGCACCTGACGCCGGTGACCCTGGAGCTGGGCGGAAAAAGCCCCTGCATCGTAGAAAAGAGCGCCAACCTGAAGCTGGCCGCACGGCGCATCGTCTTCGGAAAATATTTAAACTGCGGGCAGACCTGTGTCGCCCCCGACTATGTGTTCTGCGACGCCTCCATCCGTGAGCCGCTGCTGCGGGAGATCCGCCGCGAGATCACGCGCCAGTTCGGCGAGCGGCCACTGGAGAACCCGGATTACGGAAAGATCATCAATGAAAAACATTTCCGGCGGCTCCTCGGCCTCATCGCCCCGGACAAGGTCATCGTCGGCGGCGAGTCCGACCCGGAAAGCCTGCGCATCGCCCCCACGGTGATGGATGACGTCAACTTCTCCGACGCAGTCATGGGCGAGGAGATCTTCGGACCGGTGCTGCCGGTCCTGACCTACAAATCTCTGGATGCGGCGATCGGGCAGATCAACGCCCGTCCCCACCCCCTGGCGCTGTATATTTTCACCGGGAAGAAAAGCGTCGCGGAGAAGGTCACCTCTTCGGTCGGCTTCGGCGGCGGCTGCATCAACGACACCATCATCCATCTGGCGACCAGCGAGATGGGCTTCGGCGGCTTCGGTGAGAGCGGCATGGGCTCCTACCACGGCCGGGTCGGCTTCGAGACCTTCTCCCACACCAAGAGCATCGTCGACAAAAAGACCTGGATGGACCTGCCTCTGCGCTATCAGCCCTACACGGCGACCGCGGAGAAGCTGGTAAGGATGTTTATGCGGTAATAATTCCCTTTAAACGAAACATACTGTTAAGTTTTCATAAACCATTTCCTGTCCACTTGCTTTTCACAAATTTCAATGTTATAGTCTATTGCGTGTATCCTTTCGAAAAGCAGACCCGGCACAAGTCACGCAAAGGATATCTTCACAAGTGAAGTCAATGAAAGACAGATAAAGAGAAATCCGCCGCCCCTGTGGGTTGCGGCGGCCCAAAGGCAGGTTTTTTACAATGTCACAGAACTACACATCCCAGCAACCGCTCCTTGTCGGAGTCGATGTGGGCTCCACCACTACGAAGGTAGTCGTGCTGCAGGAGGAGGATCGTCAGATTCTCTATTCCGAATACAAGAGGCACAATGCCGCGCAGGTCCGCAGCGTCCTGAACGCATTACATGCCGTCACAGAACATTTTCCCGGCCCGCCCCTGCGGCTGGCCCTGACTGGTTCCGGCGCCAAGTTCATCGCCGAGAGCCTGCAGGTCCCCTATATTCAGGAGGTGGTGGCCAACTCCATCGCTCTGCGTGAGAAATACCACCACGTCCGCACGGCCATCGAGCTGGGCGGCCAGGATGCGAAGATGATCTTCTTCCGCGAGGATACGGCGACCGGCGACCTGAACGTGGCCGATATGCGGAGGACCGGCCGCTGCGCCGCTGCAACCGGCGCCTTCATCGATGAGGTTGCTTCCATCCTCAAGGTACCGATCGAGGAATTTGACGCGCTGGCCGCGCGGGGGAACTGCGTCTACGATATCTCCGGACGCTGCGGTGTCTATGCGAAGACGGACATCCAGCCGCTGTTAAACCAGGGCGTCTCCAAGGAGAACCTGGCCCTCTCCGCCTTCCACGCCATCGCCAAGCAGACCATCGGCGGCCTGGCCCAGGGGCTGGACATCGAGAAGCCGGTGGTCTTCGAGGGCGGACCGCTGACCTTCAATCCGACCCTTGTGCGCGTGTTCTCTGAACGGCTCTCCCTCTCCCCGGAGGAGGCGGTCGTTCCCGATCATCCGGAGATCCTGATCGCCTATGGCGCGGCCCTCTCCCTAATCACCATGTTCCGCGAGGAGCAGACGCCGGTGGATATCACAGAAGTCCTGGAAATTCTGCGCGCAGGCCGGATCCACAGCGACACCGAAGATGCCCGGGAGGGCGAGCCCTTCTTCGCTTCTGAGGAGGAACGCGAGGCCTTCCTGACCCGCCATCATCTGCCGCCGACGCCCTCCTACGAGCCGCAGGCCGGGGAGACCGTGCATGCCTATCTGGGCATCGACTCCGGCAGTACCACTACCAAGTTCGTACTGATGGACGAGAAGGAAAATATCCTCGATTCCTTTTATTCCCCCAACCAGGGTGATCCCCTGATCGTGGCCCGCGACGCCCTGATCGCCCTGCGTGACCGCTACCGAAAGGCCGGCGCCACGCTGGACATCCTGGCTGTGGGCACGACCGGCTATGGAGAGCTGCTCTTCTCCAAAGCCTTCGAGACCGAATGTCACGTCGTGGAGACCGTCGCCCATGCCCGGGCCGCGGAGAAATACGTCGATGATGCGACATTTATCCTGGATATCGGCGGGCAGGATATGAAGGCCATCTGGCTGGATCACGGCATCATCACCAACATCGTTGTCAACGAAGCCTGTTCCTCCGGCTGCGGCTCCTTCCTGGAGAATTTTGCCGCTAACCTGCAGATTCCCGTGAAAGAGATCGCTTCCTCGGCCTTCTCCTCCCAGTCACCCGCGGTGCTGGGAAGCCGCTGCACTGTTTTCATGAACAGCAGCATCGTCACCGAGCAGCGAAACGGCAAGACACCGCCGGACATCATGGCCGGACTGTGCCGCTCCATCATTGAAAATGTCTTCACCAAGGTCATCCGCATCTCCAACCTGGACAGCCTGGGAGACAAGATCGTCGTCCAGGGCGGGACCTTCCAGAACGACGCTGTGCTGCGGGCTCTGGAGCAGTATACCGGCCGCGAGGTCGTCCGGGCTCCCTATCCGGGCATCATGGGCGCCATCGGCGTGGCGCTGCTCACGAAGGAGCGCTGCCAGGCCGCCGGAGGCGGGAAGAAGACCTTCCTCGGACTGGACGCGCTGGATGATTTTACTTATACACAGGAGTCCAACTCTCCCTGTCCCTTCTGCGCCAACCACTGCAAGCGTACGATCGTCACCTTCCCGGGCGGCAAGTCCTGGGTGACCAACAACCGCTGCGAGCGGGGCGAGATCCTCGGCGATCCGAAGACGGCCGCCGTGCGGGAACAGTTAAAAAAGACACAGGAAAACAAGGACGCCGTGCCCAACCTGTTCCGTCTCCGCGAGCAGCTGCTCTTTCAGGATTACGAAGCTCCGCAGCTCCTGCCGGAGCAGAACGTCACCATCGGCATCCCCCGGGTGCTCGCTTTCTGGGAGACCGCGCCCTTCTGGACAACCTTCTGGCGCTCCCTGGGATTTACAGTACGTCTCTCCGACCCCAGCACGCGGAAGATCTACGAAAATGGTCTCTCCGCCGTGACCTCCGACACCATCTGCTTCCCCGCGAAGCTGGTACACGGTCACATCCGCAACCTGGTAAAGCACGGCGTAGATCGGATCTTCATGCCTTCGATCACCACCGTCGCCCCGGAGAATACCGAGAAGACCAGCGTCTCCATGTGCGCCGTGGTGAAGGGCTACCCCATCGTCGTGCGCAACTCGGACGACCCCAAGAAGCGTTGGGACATCCCCTATGACGCGCCTCTCTTCCACTGGTATGCACCGGAGGACCGGGACCGTCAGCTGACGCAGTACATACAGGATACATTTGATATCGCTCCCGAAACCACCCGCGCGGCCATCCGGGCCGCCGACGCGGCGCAGGATTCCTTCCACCGCGAACTGAAGGCGGCGGGGAAGGCTGTTCTGGATGATGTGACGAAGAAAGATACCTATGCCGTCGTCCTGGCCTCCCGCCCCTACCAGAATGACGCTCTGGTGAATCACGATCTGCCGGAAATGTTCACGTCCATGGGTATCCCCGTGCTGACGGCGGACTCTGTCCCCGGTGCGGAGGAGGTCGACCTCTCCCACAGCCGTCTGGACGTCGTCAACAATTTCCACGCGCGGATGCTCTCCACAGCAATCCTTACCGCCGGGAATCCGCATCTGGAATATGTACAGATCGTCAGCTTCGGCTGCGGCCACGATGCCTACCTCTCCGATGAGATCATCCGCATGATGAAGGAGATCTCCGGCAAGACGCCGCTGGTGCTGAAGCTCGACGAGAGCGACATCCAGGGGCCGCTGCGCATTCGCGTCCGCTCCTTCGTAGAGACCGTCGCCATGCGGCGGGATAAGCAGCGCGCGGCGCAGGTGCATCCTCTGGGAGACCCTTATCCGGTCAAGCTCACAAAGCAGGGCGTCAAGGAGAAAATCATTCTGGTTCCTAACACCTCCCACGCCTTCGCCCGCGTCATGTCGGCGGCGATGGCCGGACAGCATGTCCGCGCGGTCGCTCTCCCGATCGGACGCGAAGAAGCCATCCGTCTGGGCAAGCAGTATGTCCACAACGACATCTGTTTCCCGGCCCAGATTGTCATCGGCGAAGCCCTGGCTGCCCTGGAGAGCGGCAAATACGACGAGCAGGATGTAGCCATCGGCATGGGCAAATACATCGGCGACTGCCGTCTGACGCACTACAGCGCCCTTCTGCGCAAGGCTCTGGACGACGCCGGGTATACACACGTCCCCATTCTCACGAATGATGATGTGGATTACCATGACCTGCACCCTGGCTTCCGCATGAGTATGATGTCCGCCGCCCGCATCGCCTTCGCGCTGCCGATGATCGACGTACTGGAGGAGCTGCTGCGGAAGATGCGCCCCTACGAGACCATCCCGGGAAGCGCGAACCAGGCCTTCGAGGAGGCCATGGACGCCTTAATCGACGGCCTGGAAAACCACGGTCTGCACGGTCTGCGCGCCGGTTTTGCCCGGGGCATCGACATCATGAAGGCCGTGTCCTACGACCGCAGCCAGCCGCGTCCCACTGTCCTCATCGTCGGCGAGTACCTGCTGAATTTCCATCCGGGCTCCAATCACGATATTGAGGACTATCTGGAGGGCAACGGCGTCGAGATCATCGAGGCCCGTATGGCAGACGTCATCCAGAAAACCTATTTCTACCAGGATTCCCAAGTGCAGAATTATCATGTAAAGAAGCCCTTTACACAGAGAGCCTGGTTCCGGCTGGCAGACAAGATCTTCGATATCGCCCACGATGTAACGGACTCCATCGCCAAAGCCCACCCGCTCTATACGCGGGCGGCCCGTCTGCCGGAGATTGCCGCCGAAAGCGACCCGATCATCGACCGCACCTTCGACGCCGGAGAGGGCATCCTGATTCCCGGCGAGATCCTGCATCACGCCAGAAAGGGCTGCCGGAACTTTGTCATCCTCGGCCCCTTCGGCTGCCTGCCCAACCATGTCGTCGGCCGCGGCGTCAGCAAGAAGATCAAGGAGCTCTATCCGGACGCGCAGGTGCTGCCGCTGGACTATGACCCCGACGTCAGCTTCGCCAATGTCGAAAACCGCCTGCAGATGCTCATCATGAACGAGCGCGCCAAGGAGGAGCGGGAAGCGGAACAGCGGGCCTGATAGTAATAAAACCTCCGTTCGTGCATCAGACAGAACGGAGGTTTTATACTATGAACTTTTATATCTGCTCCATAAACGTTCCTGCTTTCGCCCTGAACTGTTGGAACAGAGGAATATAATCGTAGACAATCGTATCGAAGCAATCCCGTGCCATACTGCCGTCGTAGTCATGGGAGAGTTCATTTCGCATATTCAGCATGTTCATCCACGCATCGTCCGCAATCAACTGCACGCTGTAGGCAGTCCGAAGCGTCTCACGCGGAGACCCGGCAGCAAAGCTCTGAATTTTATGATATTTCACCAGAATATCTTTCATCACCTTCCAGGAAATGTCAAAGGTCAGGCTGAATTTCTGAACTGTACCGCTCAGCACAAATTCATCAGTGGGATCCCTTGTGAGAGCCTTTTCCAGTGAAGACAGACTGCTGCAATAGCTGTTATATCGATTAATAAATTTTGCGTCCATAGCAGTCCATGTCCTCCTTCAGATAGCTGTTCCTGCATTTATCGTACTCAAAGACGTCAATTTTTTTCAGGGTCGGGATTCTTTCAATCTCTTCCTTCAGGTCGGATATCCGAACACCGCCCTTGATGATGATATCAATGTCACTGGTCTCAGTCGCTGTGCCGTTTGCCCGCGAACCAAACAGGTACAGATGCTCAACCTGATACTTGAGGCACAGAGTCTGCACCTGATTCAGAATCTCCTCAATCGTCAGATTTGCCATCGCGGCTCCTTTCCGGGATGTTCCTTTTCTGGCTCCATATCATCCTTCATCCCTTCTCTGCTACTTTATTCCGTCCATTTCTCCGGCCATCTCATCTTCATCTCTCAAACATACCGCAGCGGAATAATGCGATCCTCCCCCTTCAGTGTTACCAGGTTGTCATAGAGACAGATGACGCCGCCCGGGCCGCGCTTCACCGTCTCCAGCCGGTCCAGTACAGAGAAATTCGCGATATCTTTCACCGAAGGATCCGCATGCTTTTTTATTTCCAGCGGATACAGGATATTATCCTTCTCGATAAGCAAGTCAATCTCCTTCTTATCCTTATCCCGGTAAAAATACAGCGGCGGATCGAGTTCCCCCTGATTATAATAGCTTTTCAGAATTTCAGACACGACAAAGCTTTCAAAAAACGCTCCTGCCATCGCCCCGTCCTTAAGAACCTCCGGCGTATTCCATCTTGTCATGTATGCCGCCAGACCGGTATCCAGAAAATACAACTTCGGCGTCTTTACCGCCCGACTCGTCAAGTTATTAGAATAAGGACGCAGCAGATAAACGATATTCGAAGCAGTCAGAATAGAAAGCCACCGTTCCGCGGTCGGCGCGCTGATCCCGACATCCTTTGCCACCGACTGCAGATTCAGCAGCTGTCCGGTACGGCTGGCTATCACGGCCATGAACCGGGTGAACTTCACCTCGTCGCCGACCTGCGCCAGTTCCCGAACATCCCGCTCGATATACGTGCGGACATAAGCACCGTAAAACATTCTCCAGTCATAGTCAGGATTCACACATAATTCCGGCATGTTTCCTCGATGAATCATCCCCCAGATATCCATATAGGAAATCTCCGGAAGATCCGTTTGGCGCTGCGTATAATACGCTTCATCCGGCAGAAAAGGCTCCTTAAAGCCGCATCCTGTCCGTTCCCGCAGAGACAGTCCCAGGAGTGTCAGCATTCCCAGACGTCCCGCCAACGATTCACTGACATTCTTCATCATACGAAACTGCTGCGAGCCACAGAGATAAAACTGCCCTTTTTTCCGTTCTCTGTCAATCAACATCTTAATCTGCGGGAACAGTTCCGGCGCTCTCTGCACCTCATCAATAAAGACCGGCGGCGGATTGTCCTTGAAAAATGTATTGCTCTGTTCCACCGCACTGACCAGATAAATGGGGTCGTCCAGCGAAACATATCCCACGCCGCTTCCGGTCATATTCTGAAGCATGGTTGTCTTTCCCACCTGCCTGGGGCCTGCCACCAGGATCGCGCCAAACATTTTTTCCAGTCTGGCTACCGCGTCCTCTGCATGTCTCTGTATATACATACGCGCCTCCCGTTTCGACCAATTTAACATGTGATATTATTATAGCCGAAACAGGAGGTCTTATCAAGGAAATATTTAATTCTTATCCCTCTTCCACCATATCCGCTGCGAAGAGAGCCGCGCCGAGGGCGCCGCACAGCTGCGCCTTGTCGCTGATGACGAGCTTCGTACCCAACTTCTCCTCCAGGGTCTTCACCAGCCCCTGGTTCTTCGAGACGCCACCGGTCATCATATAGCGCTCCTCGCCGCCCACGCGCTTGGCCAGCGCCGCGGTCTTGACAGCCACTGCCTTGTTCAGGCCGTGCACAATGTCGTCGGCGGCCTTGTTCTGCGCGATCAGGGGACACAACCTCGGACTCCGCGAAGACCGTACACATACTGGAAATGGTAATATCCTCCTCAAATTGAAGTCCCGCGAGGCTCATCTCATCGAGACTCATCTCCATCGTACGGGCCATCATTTCCAGAAAACGCCCGGTCCCGGCGGCACATTTGTCATTCATGACGAAGTTCACGACCGCACCGGTCTCATCCAGGCGGATAACCTTGCTGTCCTGCCCGCCGATATCCACCACCGTACGCACGCTGGGATCCAGATGATGCGCGCCCCGGGCATGACAGGTGATCTCCGTGATGCTCTTATCACCCTCCTGAATCGCCGTCCGGCCGTAGCCGGTCGTCACCAGCGCATCGATATCCTCACGGGCCAGCTGCGCCTCCTTCAGCGCCTCCTCCTGCGCCCGCTCGGCGCCGATCGCCGCCCCGGCGCCGGTGGGGAGGATAATCCCCGTCACCATCTCCCGGTTCCGGTCCAGGATCACCACATCGGTGCTGGTCGAGCCGCTGTCAATACCTGCAAAATATCCTTTTCCCATCTTCTTTTCCTTTCCCCCGGTCTGCTCCGGCGCCAGGCTCTCCGCGAAGGCCTCCAGGCGCGTGCGCAGCTGCCCGCTGCTCTGCACCGTATAATCCGACTCGATCTTCAGCAGCGGCACCCCGGTGTGCTGCTTGAGATCCGCATATTCAAAGCTGTAAAAATCACAGAATTTCACGGTATGATAGAGAATGCCCCGCAGGTTCGGGTCGTTCAGCAGCTGCTTGCGCCCTGTATTATCGGTCATGCGCATGCAGGGAACCTGCCCCAGCAGCTCGCCCGCATACCACTCCATCAGCCCGTCAAAATCCAGCCCTTCCGGCGGCGGCACCTGCCCCACCGAGCGGTTGTGTACGCAGGTCTCATTCTCCACCGGATACGGCATGGCTTCCTGCACCATGCGGAAGAGCTCGTCCCCCATGCGGGCGCCCAGAACCGCCAGATGAGGCCCCTGCTCCCGCTCCGGCGGCTGAAAAGCCCGGCGGAAAGCCACCTCATCGAAGGTCGTTCCCTTATAGGCACTGTACGCCTCCGCCAGTCCCCGCAGCTGCGGCGCCATGCGCTCGCGGCTGCAGGCGCCGTTGCTGTGCAGCATGTCCATCAGATAGAGAAAATCCAGCTTCCCGGATTCCCGCAGCACATCATAGACGCTGCGGATCGTATCACAGCAGTTGACCAGCACCAGCTCGCGGACCTGTCCCCGCATCACCTGCTCCAGCAGCGCCTTGCCGAAGCCGCAGATATTGGGATGGATCACCTGCTCCGCCAGATCGAAACCCTCCGGCATTCCGTTGAGATTGGCGCAGTCCGCCCCCAGAGCGGTCAGCAGCTCAACGGGCGTATATTTGCAGATATAATACGTCTTATTCATGTCCTTCCCCCTCCAGCATTTCCAGGAATGCACCCAGGCGGGTGGCTGTCTGGCCCTCGCCGCCATGGCTCCGGTCGCAGCCGTCGCCGTCAAGGATCAGCAGAGGAAGCCCCGCCGCCTCGAACTGCCGCTTGGCCAACTGCGCGCCGCCCAGAGTGTGTTTACAGCCCCAGTGCGCGAACCAGACCGCACCGTCGGCGCCGGCCTCCTTCGCGTGGCGGATGCCCGCCTCGATGCGCCGGTCGATGCTGCCATTCAGGCTGTGATATACCATCCGGTGCGCCATCGCCTCAAAAGGCTTCTCCGGGTCGAAATCCGGCTCGAAGACCTGTCCCAGCTCGCAGCCGACAATCTGTGCCTTCTCGCTGAAGACCAGCTCCTTGCGCACCGCATCCGACCAGAAGGGAATTGTATGCATCCAGTAGATCTTCTTCCCGCGGGACGGGCCGGCCTTCTTCACGTCTCGAAGAAGCCTCTGCATATATTTCTCCTGCTCCGCTGTGCCCAGAAGGATATTGTTGGTCATGCCGCAGTACAGCGGCGTCACCAAGTCAGTGGGGACGTATTTATTGGCCCGCAGACGCTGCACCGTTCTGTAGGTCTCCAGCGTCCGGCGGCTGCGGCGCAGCCGCACCTTCAGCGCCTCCTCATCGATCTTCTTCCCCGTGTGCTCCTCCAGGAAACGCGCCATGTCGCGCAACTGATCCGCCACATAGCGGACATTTTCCTCATTCTGCTGCATCGGCACATCAATCGCGAAGACCGGCACCTGATAATACTCCGCCAGCCAGCGGAAGGTCAGCAGATTGGCATCGCAGGTCAGGTTCGTATACACGATGCAGCGGGGCCGGGGAAGCACCCCCGTGTCCGCCGCTCCGAGAAAGGTCTTGTGATAGCTACACAGCGTCTCCGAGATCCCCTCGTTCTCCGCCTGCTGCAGGAAGGTCCGCTCCGCCCGCGACGCCGACAGATAGCAGGAAAATCCCTCCGCATTATAAGGGTTCAGTCCCACCTCATAGAGCATCTCACAGGGCGTAAAAATACTGACGATCGCGGAGTGCTCCGGATCGCGCAGCGGCTTCAGCATCGCCTCCATCATCAGCACGGCCAGCTCCCGGTCCGCCGGAAGCAGCTTTTTATTGGGTCGATATTTAAACCGCAGATTCTGCGCCTCCCAGCCGGTCCGCAGCAGACGCCGGGCGGCCTGCGGTTTCTCCCCGCTCCATGTTTCCACATATTTCCCAAAGGTCTTTACAACTTCCATGTTTCTTCTATATTTCTCCCGTTTTTTACTATGAAAGTCCCGGACGGCGGCTGTGTGAACTGCATGCTCGCATGCAAGGACACACAGACATCGGACGGGCTAACCCGTATGAGTATGTAGGCCAATAGGCCGGAATACGAATACAAGTGCGATGGCGAGATAAGTGAGATACACCGAAGGCGCCCTTTGGAGAAAATCTCTGATTTTCGTAATCGAACTTATGCATAGCAGTGCTGAAAGCACGGAGCCATCGACTTTCATATATGGTGGTGTCCGCAAAGCGGGCATGAGGGTTTAGAAAAACCACAGTACATCTTAGCACGTCACTGAGGAAAATGCAAATCAGGGCGGCGTTGAGACAAAGCAGTTACAGGTCACACCCTAGCCAAGGTAAATGAACCTAAAAGCCACGTCAAGTAGTCCCTCTGTGAAGGGTGAATATAGAATCCCCGTTCACCTTGTGCTGCTTCCGGCAGTATCCTTTATGCCCTGCCTGACCGCCTGGATTTTTGCCGGATGCTTCCCTGCTATTGGGCACTTTCCCACGGAAAGGAACCTGGGAGGAGGGTCTGGATGAATTCTCAAAATTCTGGTTGACCTGTTCCGTCAGTTTCTGGTTTTTCTCCTGTTCCTCTTGAACCAGCGCTCTTGTATCGACTAGCTCATTGCTTCTATCCCGGAGTTTCTTCTGCAGCTTTTGCAGCTTCCGGTTCATTTCCTCGAGGAGAGCATCTTTTGCGGCCAGCCTCTGGGCACAGTCGTCCTGGACATCCTGAAACACCTGAAACCACATGTCAAGAAATTTTCTCATTTCCTTTTCGTGAGATGTTACTATTCACAGTTGATTTGATGGCACGCCAAATAGAGCGGAGCTTTAACGCCGCTCTACGCTCGTTATTCTGATGTGCGTTCAGGGAAAGTTAGCAACCCCCATTTCAAATGGGGGTTTAGCTTTAACCCCTCCGGGGTATTATACCGGTGCCGCCAGAGGCGGGGTCTCGCAAACCACTATTTCTGGTTGCCTCCTAAAGGAGGCTCTTCAATGCGTCCTATCCTCCAACTTATCGTTTTCCTCCTGTTCCTGAATATATTTTCTAATCGTTTCCTCGTTCACATTTCCTACTGTTGATACATAATATCACCTGGCCCAAAAATGTCGATCACCCCACTTTGATCTGTATTCCGGATGTCTGTCAAAAAGCATGAGCGTACTTTTTCCCTTGAGATAGGACATAAATTCCGACACAAACATCTTCGGCGGTATTGCAACGTACATATGGATATGATCCACACATACCTTACCATCAATAAGATCTACTTGCTTCATCTCACATAATTTCTTAATGATTTCCACCAAATCTCTTTTGACTTCTCCGTACATAATCTTTCTTCGATACTTTGGAATAAACACAATATGGTATGTGCAATTCCAGCGCGGTCGAGTAGATAAGGGGAATCTCACCCCAAACCTCTCACAGAACCGTACGTGATAGTCTCCCATCATACGGCTCTTGTCATCAGTGCACTGGCATATAGCCTACTTCCCAATGATAAAACAAGTTTGTATTTGACATGGCTATCTGATGCAATAACTTTTGCGCTTTTCGATAACTCCGTCGAGCTTTCTTCCTTGTTTTTCTTATCCATCTGGTCAGTTCCATGTTCACATAATTAATCCCCAGCTTAAAGGCTTCACTTGGTGCAAATCTCGTGAAATAATTCATCCATCCCCTGATAATTGGATTCAGCCTGTTCGAAAGAGAGATTATATCTGTTGTATTCTGTTGTTTCACACTCTTCCTGATTTTCTCACGGAAAATCTTACCTGCTTCTGTACTGACAGCTGGTGCAAATCCCATAAAAAAGATTCCTTGTTTGGATTTTACAAGTCTTGGTCTGAAACTATATCCCAAGAATACGAAAGACTTCTCTACTCCTTCTGGTGCCGACTCATTGTTTCTTTGACAGAATACTATTTTGCTTTTGTCTGGATGGATTTTCAATCCGACTTTCTCCATCCTTTCTCTTAACATATCAAGTACAAACTCTGCCTGTTTTCTGCTTACGCAGTGTATGACACCATCATCTGCATATCTTTCCCATGGGCAGTTTGGAAATTTTCTGTTCATCCACATATCAAAACTGTAATGCATGAATAAGTTGGCAAGCACTGGACTTATCACGCCGCCCTGAGGAGTTCCAGCATTCCTTGCTCTTGTTTCTCCATCTGGCATTTGTATAGGAGCCGTAAGACATCTCTTAATATAAAGAAGTATCCACTTTTCCTTACAGTGCATTTCTACCAGTGTCATTAATTTCTCATGGTCGATGTTGTCAAAAAGTCCGACTATGTCAAACTCAATCACCCATTTCATTCGAAAACATCTTTCTCTGGCTGTTTTGACAGCGTCCAGCGCTGATTTTCCGGGTCTGTACCCATAAGAGTCATTGCAAAAGAATGGTTCTACCAGTGGCTCCAGACGGTTTCGCAACACCATCTGAGCGACTCGGTCTTCAATCGTAGGTATCCCGAGAAGCCTTTTCTTTCCGTTCTTTTTGGGAATTTCTACTCCTTTGACCGATTTTGGAAAGTAACTTCCAGAGACCATTCTGTTCCACAGTACATATAGTCTGTCTTTCCAGTTTTTGTCAAACTCTTCCAGTTCCACACCGTCCACGCCACCTGCACCCTTGTTTGCTTTTACAGCTTTATATGCATACAGGACTTCATTTTGTGAAATATGAAATGCTTTCCCTTCTTTCATGTAATCCTCCCATTTCTGGTTGTTATATTCAAGAAGTTATGATGACAGAATCCCTTTGCTCCGCCGTCATTACAACGGTTTCTACACTACTACGGATTCTTCCGCACCTGCACTGTTCATCCCTACTTTCATACTCGCAGATATGTTAGCTTGTATTTTTCGGTTCGCATTACAGCACAGGATTCTCCTGTTCCTTTAATGAGCCTGCACCATGCTCCTGTAACCTCAACACCGACAGCCATTTACGCAGTAAACAGGTTTCTCGCAAATTTATCCCAGAATCCACACAATACTCTGGTTTTGTCTGCTCTTGTAAGTCTTAACGATGCGTCATCAGTTCTTCATTCTCATTCAGCTTCATGGCACACAACTGACGGCTCATTTGCCGCCTTTTCTCATACGCTCAATACCATAGCTTTTGACTACAGCACCTATGAGTGTTTTGCAACCTGCACCTGTATGCCGATTGCGGAAGGCCAAACTTCCATCTCACTAAAAGCATTGCTATCAGTAAATCTATATGAAAACCTCTAGCATTCAGGACACACTATGTGATATACTTCTATTGTCCATACCGGACACCTCCTATGCTTTGATATGGCTTGCGAAACCTATATCATTATAGCATAGGAGTTTTTAGTACTCCACGTAACGCTACGGCTCTGCCTGTTCCCCCATCTCAGATGGGGGATTAAAAGACTTTTTCATTTAGTCCTTAAATCCTTCTCGTGAGTCCTGGCTTGGGTGTGACCTGTAACCCTGTAACAGAAAAAGTAAGTTACATGAAATGAAATCCATTGCTTCTCAAGCGCGAATATGTTATTATAACAAAAGGGGTACAGCTATGTTCCTCGTTTCCCCATCGACAAGATGCCCTTGGTCGCAATCCAACTGAACCACAGGGTACTTCGTCAACGCAACACTGCCCCTAGAGAAGCACGATAGGATAAGAGAGAAGGGAAAAACAATGAATATTACATGGAACTATTTGAAAAATGCTCTTGAAAATTTAAGAAATGATCAACGTGGCGTCAGTTTGGTTGAAGTGATTGTAACCATCCTAATGATTGCACTGATTGTTTTTGTGGTCTATAAGGTGGGCTCATTCATTCTGGGCTGAAAAAATGTACGCATACGCAAGCGGATTTTCCAAAGGAACTCTGTTTATTCTCTCCTTTTGGCTGTTCCTTGCAATAATCGGCTTCCTGGATTGGAGAGAACGGGTTATTCCCAACGCCTGCGTACTGATCACAGCGATGTTGGGAGTCCTGTCGGTATTGTGCTTTTCAGAGCCAAATCTCGTTCAGAAAACTGTAGGCGCTTTGATCGTCAGCGTTCCGCTTTTCTTGATTACCCTGTTTCTCCCAGGCAGTTTTGGCGGAGGAGATATTAAATTAGCTGCTGTTATGGGGTTGTTTCTAGGGTGGAAGGGAATGCTTTGGGCTTTTGTTTTGGCATCTGTTTTTGCAGGTGTTTACTGCGCCGTCATGCTGATTCGAAAAAAATGAGTCTTCAGTCAGAATTCTCGTTTGGAACTTTTTTATGCTTGGGGGCGGCGATTTCTGCATGGACCGTTTATTTATAAGGAACCTCTAAAAATTACGTCTGCGGCATCTGGTGGATTTTGGTTTTTGCACCATAAATGCAAGGTGGGCTACGGGTATTCTGGCTACATCGGCTTTAAAAAGCGTTCCTAAATCGCAAACAAAGTGCATCTGTCCAAAATAAAATAACCCGTCAATCGTTGCAGCAAAAGAGCCTCAAACAGGTGCTCACCTTCCAGCACCATATAGATTTTTAAAGTGCCTGGAGGAGAACCCAACGCACACATTTTCCGGGCTCTTTTACTTGACAAACATATATAGGACATATAGAGTTAGATGGAAGTATGTAAAATCAGAATCGGATTTAAAGCCACTTAATGGGAAAGGAGAAAAAATGTTCGAAAAAATATGCGACATAATTGCAGATCAGTTGGACATGGAGCCAGAGGAGATTACCCCTCAGACGAGGATTATGGATGATTTGGGTGCAGACAGACTTGATATGTTTGATATGGTAACTACTATGGAAGACATGTTTGGCGTGCATATCCCAGATGGATCCTGGGAACAAATTGACACAGTGCAGAGTTTGATGAATCTTTTATCAGAAAAATAATGTCTGGTATATGGAAGAACTGGCATCAGCTAGTCCCCCTGTCTCCGTGAGGCACTCCCCATCCCGTCTCAGCAGAGCAGACCACAGTACCGAAAAAATTCCAGCAACTGCAGAGGGCGGCGCTTCCGCGCCGCCCTCTGCAGTTTTCATTTTCATTTACCCAAGTCAGATAAAACAATCCTGTCATATGCACCCTTCTTCCCGTCTTCCGGATGTGGTTCGAGACCAATCACGGTGATGTCCTGTTTTTCCGGGCCATATACCCAATACACGCGCATCGCACCACTCGTTCGGTTTTCCAGATAAGACTGCCACACTCTTATTCCATAACGCTTCGTCAGCGGCACAATTTCATGAGTGTGAAGGCCTGGATAAGCAGGATCCTGTGAAAGCTTTTTCAATGCACTTCCCCATTTTTTATATAGCAGCTCATCTTTTTTACGTATTGTTCCAGATCTGTATTCCTGCTACAGCCTGCCCCATAGCTGTTCCATTTCCGGGATTCCCATTCTTATTTTATATAAGTCACATTGCCCCCTAAGTCCGTTAAAAAAGTCAGCTTTCTATAAACACGCAGGCTTATCAGAAATCAGACAAATCAATTTCCTCTGAAACCTTTCCTGTCCTGAAATTTGCAACAGCTCTGTTCATGTCAGCAAGGGTTCGTGCAGATATGGATGCAGGGGCAACAAGTTCACGGGGTTCAAGCATAATGCAGCCATTATCGTATTCTCTGACATAATAATACTGATATGCAGCCCCGCGAAGAGTAACTCTCTTTTTATTATCAATGTGGACAATATAGTCTTTCATTGCCTGCATGGCGCACCTCCTGATTAAAAAATGCTCAATCTACTTCAATAAACGCAACCGATTGGGTGGGAATTCCCACTCGCGAAATAATTATATGAAACATAGTAGATTTTGGCAAGATGGAACGCCAATTCTTTTTTCGCTCAAATCTCCGGATTCAGCAGAAGGGCGCGCTTTCGCGCCGCCCTTCCTGTGTTTCTCATATATTACAAACCCTCTGGTTCTTTCTCTCACTCGACATCCGTCTCCGCGCTGACCCAGTAGTAATCCGCCAGTGTGCTGGTCACGCCGCTGACACCCGCCTTTTTCACGAAGTTCATGATCGGATAGCAGTAATAGATGCATACGCTGCCGTCGTACCGGAGCCGTCGTTCGCGCTGCTCCCACAGCCGAACAGAAAAGCGGCCGCCAGCAGCACACACACGAACAGACAGCCATTTAGATTCAACTTCTTCAAATTTAC
>JAJQDL010000199.1:8687-20318 GCA_021202235.1 Lachnospiraceae bacterium | reverse complement strand
GTTTACTATGAAAGTCTGACAAGCGGCCAGATGTGAGCCGTGCTGGCACGAGCGAACAGATGGACATTTGTCAGGCAAGTGAGTATGAGTAAGTAGCCATTTTTCGCAGAAAAATGAGCGGATTACGAATACTCACGGCGATGGCGGGAGTGCGAAGCACGGAGCCATCGGCTTTCATTCGTGGTGGCGCCTGCGAAGCAGGCATGAAAGTTTACTAATTTCTCAAGCAGGAATCAATATCCATGAAGAAACGGATGCCCAGCTGTCCGGACATCCGTTTCTTCATAAATAAGTCATTGCTCCCGGCGCCATCTTCCCCTCGGCCTCCTGCCGCGCGCGGAGCTTCTCGCGGCGGTTTCGCTCCCTCAGTTCCTTAAAGAAGGTCTGCAGGATCTCCGTACACTCCTCCCGCAGCACGCCGGTCACCAGTTCGACCTGGTGATTGAAGGCGGACATCTGCAGAATATTGAGGATGGAACCGGCGCAGCCGGCCTTGGGGTTCATCGTTCCCACCACGACGCGGTCAATGCGGGACTGGACGATCGCGCCGGCACACATCTGGCAGGGCTCCAGCGTGACATAGAGGGTACATCCCTCCAGCCGCCAGTCTCCCAGCTTGCGGCTGGCGCGGTCAATCGCCACCAGCTCAGCGTGTGCCAGCGTGGTCTTGTTGGTATTGCGCCGATTGTAGCCGCGGCCCACGATCCTGCCGTCACAGACAATGACACAGCCGATGGGAACCTCTCCCAGCGTCAGCGCCTTCTCCGCCTGCTTCAGCGCGGCTTTCATGTATTTCCGCTCCTCCTCCGTCGCTTCCCGCTCCGGGGAGATCGTCTCATTCAAAACTTCCATCGTCTAGTAGAGTTCCGAAATGACCTGGACGCACTTCTCGATGCCCAGCGTACCGCTGTCCAGGGAAATATGGTAGTGTCTGGCCTCGCCCCACTTCATGTCCGTATAGAACTGATAATAGGCGGCGCGGCGCTTATCCTTGTCGCGCAGACGCTTCTCGGGCGCTTCGCTGCTTTCCCCATACTGAGTGACGATCCGCTCGGCACGTTTCGCCATATCCGCGTAGATAAACACCTTCAGGCAGTCCGCCGTATCCCGCAGGATATAATCGGCGCAGCGTCCCACGATGACGCAGGACTCCTTCTCCGCCAGCTCCAGGATCACCTTCCTCTGAATATTCCACAGATAGTCCTGATTGGAATGCCCGTAGAAATCCCTCTCCGAAAAGGCACTGGCAATCCAGCTGGCATGGGCGGTGTATTCGCCTCTTTCCTTGATATATTCCTTTACGAACCCGCTCTGCTCAGCAATCTTGTCGATGAGTTCATGGTCATAACAGGGAATCCCCAGCTTCTCCGCCGTCTGTCTGCCGATAGTTCTTCCGCCGCTTCCGAATTCACGGCTGATTGTGATGATGCGATGTTTCATATTTATCCCTCCTTACGCTCCTTGATCGTGTCGAATAGAGAAACAGCATGTGTCTGTCAACCGGATTTACGCTGCAGTGCCACACGCTGTTTTCATTATATTATCAGATTTTTCCGGGTAAGTCAAAGGATTTTTGAGAAATGTTTCAAGCCGTCTCAATCTTACAGCTGTGTTTCTTTGTCACGGGATCATAGTTGATGCCAACCAGAAGGATTTCTTTACAGTTCTCAACCTTCCGGATATACTGCCGCTCTTGTATCTGTGCAATGGCTTCCTCACAGGATTTCCCATATTTTAATTCCAGAATAATCGCCGGGCACTGACATTTTCTGGGGACGAAAACATAATCGCAATACCCTTTTCCCGCCTTTGCTTCGCGCTCCATCCGGTAATCCTTCCGCGCATACAGATAACACAGTGTGATTACGCAGGAGAGCGCATTTTCATCGTTATACTCAAGGAAAGGAATTTCCCGGTCATGTGCCTGTTCCAGAAGCTCCGCGACCCGCACGGCATCCTTCCGAAGCGTCGCTTCCAGTACTTCCTTCGACTGACTGACGATTTCCTTCACCCCTGCCATGCTGTCCCGGGTCAGAACCTTCTGATATTTCTCCATCAGCTCATAATTGGGTATGGAAAGCTTCCCGTCATGGTAGGCCAGGAAACCGTAAACAACCATCGCCGACAGAATCTCATCCCTGGAATCCAGCTGCAGTTCTGCTGCACTGTAGCCGCCAAGCTCTGTTTCCACAGGAATCCCGGCGACCATTTCCACGATATCCTCACGCACCTCATCTATATTATTCTCAATACAATCCGCGATCTCATTCATCGGGCCCGTCTCAGTCCAATAGTTCAGACACACGCCGCGATCCAGCGCCCTGTTCACAGAACGCGGATTAAACAGACTGTCTCCCTTATAGAAATAATAACCGTCATACCACTCCTTCAATTCCTCAAAAGAGACGGTTCCATACTTCTCGCAGAGTCTGTGTACTTCCTCCTCATTGAAGCCAAAATATCGGTCGAACACGTTGTCATTCATGAAATTATACTCGTCAAACATATTCAATTCTGAGCCGCTGGAGTATTTTGCAATCGGCAGTATTCCTGTCATATAGGCCAGTTCCACATAAGGCTTATCCTTCAAAAGGCCTTTCAGCCATTTCAGGAACTGAATCCGGTCGTCTTCCCCCATGAATTTCTCATAAAACACAGAATCCCATTCGTCGAGTATGAAAATGAATGTATCCCCCGTGTCACGAAACATCCGGCTCATCTGCGTATAATTTCTGCCCGCCACAGACGGATAAGCTTCCGCCAGGTCTTCTTTCAGGTTTTCTGTTATATTGGAAATGTAATCCCGATAGTTCTCACAAAAATCCGGCTGCACGCTAAAATCAATATGGATGACATTGTATTGATTCTGCTTTTCTCCGTACACAGGAGATTCATGAATCTTCAGACTGCTGAAAAGCTCCGCACTATCATAGCCTTTTGTAAAATATGCTGCAAGCATATTGGCGTTGATCGTTTTCCCGAAACGTCTCGGACGCGTGATGCAGATATACTGCCCGGAACTCCCTACTTTATCCGAGATTTTCTCTATCAGCATACTCTTATCGACATACAGCCTGCCCCTGCACTCTTTTTCAAAAAGCCTCATCGGCTCTGTTGAGTTCAAATAATTCATGTCGTCCTCCAAAAATGCTGATTTCGCCTGTTACATAAAGTATAGAGGAAATCAGCACTTTTATCAAGAAATATCCGTGCAGATAATATGAAATAAAATGAACCAACGCCTGCCAGATTTCCACGGCAGGCGTTGATTCATTTTATTCTGTAAATCATTTATCTTCGATCACAATATATTCCTCTGCAGAGTCCGGAGCTTCCGTGGAGGTTCCCAGCGAATAGTCTCCTCCTCCGCTGTCTTCTACATCGAAATAAACGGTTCCGTCGTCTGTTTCCAGCGCCACCTGACAGGCTCCGTCCGTCATATATTCGGTGATGTCCACCCGATATTCATAATAATACAACCAGACCGCGCCGTCTCCATCGGTTTCCACGCCAATCGAAGCGCCCTCCAGGACCTCGGCAGCAGAGAGAGCCGCCTCGTTGCCATCCGCATCCTTTCCATAGCCGAATGCCGTCAGCTGTTCTTCCATTCCTTCTCCGTCATCCCACATATACGTATACAGACCGTCCCCGTCTTCGACTGCGACGATTCCGCTGATCTCCTCACCCCGGATCCAGGCCGTCAAACGGGTCTGGATACCGCCCAGATCCGACGCATAGGCGGCGCCTGCACCTCCCAGAATCAGGATCCCGCAGAGACACGCTGCCGCCGTACGCTGCATCGACGCCCTTCTCCGGGCCTGCCGTATCCGGCTCTCCTCCAGAGAGAGCGCATCCGCCGCATGAAGTGGGGCAAAGGCCTGCTTATATTTTTCCCTGTTCGTCATCTTCCCAATACCTCCCAATTGATTCCCGAAGCAGTTTCCGTCCCCGGGAAAGACGCACCTTCACATTGCTCTCGGTCAGCCGCAGAATACCGGCAATCTCCCGCACCGGATAGTCCTCGAAATAAAACAGATGCAGGACGACCCGGTATTTCTCCGGCAGCGCCATGACCTGTTCAAACAATTCCTCCGACTCCGGTGTTTCAAAGGACAATGAATCCGCATACTCCTCGAGCGGGACGAGACGTCGTCTGCGCGGAGAACGGATCACATCCTTCGCACGGTTGATCGCCACCCGGAGAAGCCAGGCGCGGATGTGCTGTTCATCATTGAAATTTTTTGATGTCATATGATACTGCAGAAATGTATCCTGCACCACATCTTCTGCATCAGCGGCGTTCCGGCAGACGCTGAACGCCGCGGCAAAGATGTGATCCCGGTACTTCTCAAACAGTATCTCTGTTGATGGTTTCATAGGTGTTTCCTTTATACCTGTGAATATTTTGTATTTTAGAAGGCCTTCATCTGATACACGATACAGGGAGGCAAAAAGTTACAGGGAAATACAAGTTTTTTCTCCCGATATATTGACAAGTGTTCATATATTCATTTATAATAAGTTTCGTTCAAAGAACTCCCATATCTGAAAGGAGGATTCCCCTTCCATGAGCGAGCATAAACACGACAGTGAAGCAGAAGTCACAGAAGTTCTGACCGCTGACAGCACGGCGGAGGCCCCCGTCGAAGACGAAGGTTGTGACTGCGGACACGACCATGATCACGAGGAGCACGAGCACCACCATCATCACCATGACGACGAGTGCGGCTGCGGGCATGATCACGACCACGATGCGCATGAGCATCACCACCATCATCATGACGATGAGTGTGGCTGCGGGCATGACCATGAGCACGAGCATCACCACCATCATGAAACAATCGACGCCGAGCCTCCGCAGGCCATGCCTGACGACGGACATGAGAAACGGGTCTACATCCTGGAGAATCTCGGCTGCCCCAACTGCGCCGCCAAGATGGAGCAGCGCATTCAGGCGCTGCCCGGCGTCTCCTTTGCCTCCGTCACCTACGCCACGAAACAGCTGCGCCTCTCGGCCGACCATCAGGAAGAGCTGCTGCCGCAGATTCAGGAGATCTGCGCTTCCATCGAATCCGAGGTGCGCGTCGTTCCCCGGGGCGGCAAATCCTCCGGTGCGGCAGTAACCCGCACCTACATACTGGAAAATCTTGGCTGCCCCAACTGCGCTGCCAAGATGGAACAGCGCATCTGGGACCTGCCCGGCGTCACCGACGTCTCTGTCACCTACGCCACGAAGCAGCTGCGCGTCACCGGACCGAACCCGGATCGCCTGGTTCCCCAGTTCCAGGAAATCTGCGCCTCCATCGAGCCGGAGGTGTGCGTCGTTCCCCGGAATGCCGCTCCCAAAAAGAGCGAAACGGAACAGATCGCTGACAAGGCCGGGAAGAAGAAAGGCCTCTCCGAGGATACCAGGGATCTGCTGACCATCGCGCTCGGCGCCATTCTCTTCATCGTCGGCGAAGTTCTGGAGCATCAGGGTGTGGGTTTGTCTGTCACCCTGCCCATCTTCCTCATCGGCTATCTCATCCTGGGCGGTGAGGTTCTGCTGACCGCCTTCCGCAACCTGACCCGCGGTCAGGTCTTCGATGAGAACTTCCTGATGAGCATCGCCACGCTGGGAGCTCTCGCCATCGCCGAATATCCGGAAGCGGTGGGCGTCATGCTCTTCTACCGCATCGGGGAATTCTTCGAGCAGAAGGCCACCGAGCGCAGCCGCTCGCAGATCATGGACGCCATCGACCTGCGTCCGGAAGTGGTAAATCTCCTGGTCGGTGAAGCTGTGCGGGTCATTCCTGCGGAGGAAGCTCAGGTCGGCGATATCCTTCTGGTGCGCCCCGGCGACCGCATCCCTCTGGATAGTGTCATTGTCGAGGGTGAGAGCCGCCTCGACACCTCCGCCATCACCGGCGAACCGGTGCCCGTTACGGTCAGCGTCGACAGCGAGGTACTTTCCGGCTGCGTAAACACCTCCGGACAGCTGAAGATCCGTGTGACGAAGCCGCTGGAGGAGTCCATGGTGACACGGATTCTCGACTCCGTGGAGAATGCGGCGGCCAGCAAGCCTCAGATTGACCGCTTCATCACCCGTTTTTCCCGGGTTTACACGCCCTTTGTGGTACTTCTGGCTCTGTGCACGGCCATCATTCCTTCCATTGCTACCGGAAACTGGAATCACTGGGTCTACACGGCGCTGACCTTCCTGGTCATCAGCTGCCCCTGCGCCCTGGTTCTCAGTGTGCCGCTGTCCTTCTTCTGCGGGATCGGCGCCGGTTCCAAACGCGGCATCCTCTTCAAGGGCGGCGTGGCTGTGGAACAGCTGGCCGGTGTGAAGGCCGTTGTCATGGATAAGACAGGCACCATCACCGAAGGCAATTTCGTTGTCCAGGAAATATGTCCTGCGGGAGATTTCCCTGCAGAAGAGCTGCTCTCTCTCGCCGCCGGTGCGGAACAAAATTCCACCCACCCGATCGCTCACAGCATCGTTACGGCGGCCCAGGAGAAAGCTCTCACTCTGGCCAGCCCGTCAAAGCTCGAAGAAATCGCCGGACACGGCATCCGGGCCGAGATCGACGGACGTCTTGTGCTCTGCGGCAACCGCAAGCTCATGGAGGAATCCGGCATCGACCTCACGCAGTATGAAAAGAAGGGCTTCGGCAGCGAGGTTCTCCTGGCTGTAGACGGCGTCTACGCCGGACATCTGGTCATTGCCGACACCATCAAGAGCGACGCGAAGAGCGCCATCGCCGGGTTAAAGAAGCTCGGCATCACCACCGCCATGCTCACCGGCGACGCTCAGGATTCCGCGGAAGCCGTGGCCGCCGCTACCGGCATCGACGAGGTCCACGCCCGGCTGCTGCCCCAGGATAAGCTGACCGAGCTTGGTGAGATCCGCAAAGCCCATACCAGCGTCATGTTTGTCGGCGACGGCATCAACGACGCTCCGGTCCTGGCCGGCGCCGATGTGGGCGCGGCCATGGGAAGCGGCGCCGATGCAGCCATCGAGGCAGCTGATGTGGTGTTCATGAACTCCAACATGGAAGCCATCCCCCAGGCCGTCCGTATCGCCCGCTTCACCCGCCGCATTTCCTGGCAGAACGTGGTCTTTGCCCTGGTCATCAAGGCCCTGGTCATGATCCTCGGTCTCTTCGGCATCGCCTCCATGTGGATGGCTGTGTTCGCCGACACCGGCGTGACCATGCTCTGCGTGCTCAACGCCGTGCGGATTCTGTATAAGAAATAAAAACTGCCATCGAGCAGGGGAATTTGTCGGCTCCTGCCGGGACGTCCGGCGTCAGCACCAAATCCTTACACAACCTTGTTCATAGAAAACGACGGCACAGCCACTGTTCCCATAAATGTGGCTGTGCCGTCGTTTCGTACTATTAAATACTCCCTGCCGTTACAGTGCAGGCATCTGATACAACCGACTACAACCGGCTGCATCGACGTATATCCTTCCCGTTCCGCTACGACCAGCACCGGTTATCATGACTCCGCAACCGAGGCCTCCAGCGCCGCGACAAAGGTATTCAGTTCCTCATCCTCCGCCAGCGCCGCGTCATACGCGGTCTGTACCTCCTCCTGCCAGGTGGAAAGGAAATCATCCGCCCCGGCCGCCTCCGTCACACACTGATTCATTTCTTCGTCAAAATACGTTGTCCCGGCAAAGGAATAGGGAATCAGGCGAAGATTTCCTTCTTCATCTGTTCTCACATAGGCGGGTGTCAGTTCCGGCACCGCTGTCTCAATCCCGGCAAACTGCATGGAGCAGGAAATATAAACAGCGTACTCATTTTTTCCGCCCCGTCCGCCGTATAGACGACAAAGTCCTCATAGGCTTCTATAAAATCACTCTGTCCGGCCACCTGTTCTTCATCGAGAACCACCGATTCGTCCAGGACAAGACTCAAAGTCTCCGTATCATTGGCCAGCAACGCCTCATAATACTGCTGCACCAGAGATGTGATTTCTCCTTCCTCATCCCTTGTCCACACCTTCGAGGTGACCGTCCCCGCAGCAACGGACTTCTCCGTCGTCTCACTGTCTGTGTCCGACGCGGAATTCTTCGGTTTTCTGGTCGCCAGGCTCACGCCCCCGATCAGCACCAGCAGCACACACAGGACGAGCGCCGCTCTTCGAAGCTTCGCCTGTCTCCGCTTCTTCGTTCTCCAGTTCCAGTCGATAGTGTAGGCGCCCTTCTTCTTTCGTTTTTTACCCGTTACACGCCTGAATATCCTGCCAAGATTCACGGTTTTTCTCTGCATCCGTTCTTCCCCCTCGTCCGTCCCCGCGGATGATTCCCGGAACCATCCGCTTTTTTCTTCCGTGACAAGCACCTCTGCGCCGGCATACATTCTCTCCGTTCCACCGCCGCTTTTGCGTTCGTTCTTATACACAGATTACCATAAAGCCGTTCCTGAATCAAGATGCGTTCCCTTACCGGAACGATAGTCTCCCTCCAGTTTAGCAGAAATCCCCGCCCCACCAAAAATCTTCTGGTGTCTTTATACTTTTTTAGTTTTTCGAGGAACTTTTTAGAAATTCATAATTTTCATGTCACAACGCATTCACATTTCCCCGGTATCATATAAACCATCAAAGGAAGAAAGCAAAGACCCATTCGGGAAAGCTTTTCCCGAATGTTCTATATATCGAACACATTTTTCTCCTCTTTCGTTTTACAAACGGCGGCCGCAAGGCCGTCTGACATCCTCTACTTTTTGTAGTTTTCATACATTTTTCTCCTCTCAAGAAGAGCGCCGATGAGGCGCTCTTCTTTTGTCCCTTGTATCAGCAAATACATCTTTGACATTCCTCGTAACCCGGACTATACTGACATTACAGGTATACGCTTCTAATTTTTCCTTAATAATAATCCTGTACACTTAAACCAGCATTTCAGAGAGGAGGACTATCATGCGCATTCTTTTTGCCGAAGACGAGCGGGATCTGAACCGCATCGTCACTCAGAAACTGACCTCTGACGGATACAGCGTGGACAGCTGTCTTGACGGCCGGGAGGCGCTGGACGCACTGGCCTGCACAGAATATGACGCGGTGATCCTGGACGTCATGATGCCCGGGGCGGACGGCTACGCGGTGCTGCGGGCGCTGCGAAATGCCGGGAAGAAGACGCCGGTGCTCTTCCTGACAGCGCGGGATTCGATTGAGGACCGGGTGAAGGGGTTAGACGCCGGAGCCAACGACTATCTGGTGAAACCCTTCTCCTTCGAGGAGCTGACGGCCCGCATCCGTGCCATGACACGCGTCTCCCACGGTCACGCGACCAGTGAACTGTACGTGGGCGATCTGGTCATGGACTGCGCAGCAAGGCGCGTTACCCGGGGCGGCCGGGAGATCTCTCTCTCCGCAAAGGAATACGCTCTGCTGGAATACCTGATGCACAATCAGGGCATCGTCCTCTCCCGGGAAAAGATTGAAGACCATATTTGGAATTATGATTATGAGGGCGGCACCAACGTTGTGGATGTGTACATCAGCTATCTGCGCCGGAAGATCGACAGCGGCCAGGAAGTGAAGCTGATCCAGACCGTCCGCGGTCAGGGCTACGTCCTGCGGGAGGGTTCCAAATCGTGAAACGCCTGAGAGTGAAACGCCTGAGAGATACTTCTATCCGCACGAAGATCACTCTGTGGTTCTCCGCCGCTCTGGTCCTGGTCATTATCCTCACCTACTTTGTCATTCTGTCAGCCAGCTGGCAGGTGATCAGGAAGACCATTCATGACAACCTCATAGAGACAGTGACCCACAACATCGACGAGGTAGAATATTATACATCCCTGGATGCCGAGAATCAGAACAATGAAGTGGATTACTATGTTTCCTACGGTGACGGCTTTCTGGAGATCGACGACGATTTTCTCGATGAGGTCAATGAGGTACACACCTCTCTCTGTCAGTCCGACGGGACGCTGATCTACGGCGAGAACCCGATCGCCCGCTACACCGCTGACCTGTCCTTCGAAGATGCGGAGATACAGACGGTTGATGCGGATGGCACCGAATATTTTGTCTATGATATTTACCTGAACGGCGAGGGGCTGGAGGGGCTCTGGCTGCGCGGCGTGGTCTCGGAGACGCAGGGTGAAGTACAGCTCTCTTCCATCTCCCGTATCTCACTGATCCTGCTGCCGAGTCTGGTTCTCATTGCCATCCTGGGCGGCATTCTCATCGCGCGGCGCACGCTGCGGCCGATCGATCAGATCTCTGACACGGCGGCCCGCATCCGCCAGGGAGATGACCTCAAGCAGCGAATCGAGCTGGGTGAAGGCGGCGACGAGCTGCACCGGCTGGCGGATCAGTTCAATGAGATGTTCGCCCGGCTGGATGATTCCTTCCAGGCGCAGCAGCAATTTGTCTCCGACGCCTCCCATGAGCTGCGCACGCCGGTCTCAGTGATCCTGGCTCAATGTGAGCTGACACTGGAGCAGGAGCGCACGACGCCGGAATATGTAGAATCCCTGCGTGTCATTCAGCGCCAGGGACGCCGCATGAACCGACTCGTCAGCGACATGCTGGATTACTGTCGGCTGGAGCTGCAGCCGGAACGCTATGGAAAAGAAGAATTCGATCTGACAGAGTTGACAGAGGACATTTGTACCGACATGGCATTGATCCGGGAGAAGGATATCACGCTGACCTGGGAGCTTGCACCTGCGGTGCGTGTCTGCGGGAACCGCATGCTGCTGAGCCGGCTTCTTACCAATCTTCTCAGCAACGCCTACCGCTATGGAAGTCCCGGCGGACACACCAAAGTCCGGCTGACGGCGGAGGAGGAGCACATCTGTCTCTCAGTGCAGGACGACGGCATCGGCATCGCCCCGGAGGAGCAGGAACATATCTTCCGTCGTTTCTACCAGGTGGATGCCTCCCGCGGCGGCGCCGGCAGCGGCCTGGGGCTGGCCATGGTGCAGGGGATTGCCCATTTTCACGGTGGAGTCGTCCGGGTTGAGAGCACACCGGGTCAGGGGAGCACATTTACGCTGGAAATGCCGTCCGGCCTGAATTCCTGATTATTCCTGATTGTCTTTTAGCCTGCAGGTGTTATCCTTCAGGCAGAACATAGAAAACCTGTGAGAGGTGAACATTATGAAAAAATTCTTTTCATCCCCCGGCCGGATCATCGCCTGCATCGTCTGCGCCGCAATCATTCTAATCCTGGCCGGAGGACTGGGCGCCTACGCCGCACTGTCTCTCACCGGAGCCATCACACCAAAGGGAAATGAGACCGTTCTGGCGGAGACCTCCGCCACGGAAGAAGTAACCTCTGTTGCGGAAGCTGAAACCGATCTTCTGAAAGAAGAAAGCTCTGTTCCGGAGACAGGAACCGACACCCCAGAAGCAGAAAGCTCTCTCCCGAACGAATCAGCCGACGCCTCCTTCTCGATTTCCCTGGAAGAAGCCCGGGCCGCCGCATTAGCGGATGCGGGACTCTCTGAAGACGAGGTCACATTCACAAAAGCAGCAACAGACCGTGAAAACGGGGTTTCTGTCTATGACTTCGAATTCTATACTGACGGCGCAGAATACGAATACGAGATCCGCGCCGCGGACGGCTGGGTCTACAGCTAATCCCGCGCGTAGCGGGTGCGCGCGGCGGCGGCAGCTAGG
>JAJQDL010000199.1:0-8677 GCA_021202235.1 Lachnospiraceae bacterium | reverse complement strand
ATCTCCAGTAAGCACTCGCAATGCTCCTGCCGAGGCCACAACGATCGCCCGCGAACAGGCTGGCCTCTCTGCCTCAGACGCGACCTTTGTGAAAGCCAAGATGGAAAAGGACGACGGGCTTCTGGTTTATGAGATCGAATTCTTCCAGGGACGAACCGAGTATGAATGCACGATCGACGCCCTGACCGGCGAGATCCTCGAATACGAAGAAGAGTGGGACGACTGAGGTCCCACTCTTTTTTTATAAACATATTTCATCTCACTGTTTTTCCTTGAATTCCATCACCCTCTTCTGGATCTTGAAGGTGGGGCTCAGCAGGCTCTCGAGGCCGGTGTCATGATTGAGGTTATCAATCAGTGTCGCCAGGTATTCGCTCATATCGACGCTGGTGTAGTAATCGCGGCTGAGAAGCTCCGGGCTCTGATAAATCAGATTGGTCGTATAGATGCGGTCAATCAGCCCGGCCTCCCGCGCCCGGTCGAACTTCTCCATGCCCTTCGTAAACAGGCCGAAGGTGGCGCAGACAAACACCCGGCCAGCCCGCCGCTCTTTCAGCTGCCCCGCCACGTCGATGACGCTCTCTCCGGAGGCGATCATGTCGTCCACGATGATGACATCTTTGCCCTCCACACTGCTGCCGAGGAATTCATGGGCGACGATGGGGTTCTTGCCATCGACGATGCGCGTATAATCCCTCCGCTTGTAGAACATGCCTACATCCAGCCCCATCATATTTGAGAAATAAATCGCCCGTCCGACAGCGCCCTCGTCGGGGCTGATCACCATCATATGATCGCTGTCAATGATCATTTCCTCTGTCTTCAGCATCTGCTTCACCATCTGATAGGTGGGCATGATGGTCTCAAATCCATTCATGGGGATGGCATTCTGCACCCGGGGGTCATGGGCGTCAAAGGTAATGATGTTGGTCACACCCATGGAGGTCAGTTCCTGCAGCGCCATGGCGCAGTCCAGGGACTCCCGGGCCGAGCGCTTGTGCTGACGGCTTTCATACAGGAACGGCATGATAACGTTGATCCGCTTGGCCTTGCCGGCCGCGGCCGCGATCACACGCTTGAGATTCTGGAAATGGTCATCCGGCGACATGGGGTTCGATTCCCCGTGCATGGAATACTCCACCTCGTAATTACACACATCCACAACGATGTAGAGGTCGTCGCCCCGCACGGATTTCTGAATCACACCCTTGGCCTCACCGGAACCGAAACGGGGGAGAGACACACCCAGTAGATACGAATCCTTCTGATAACCGGACACCTCCAGCCCCCGGTTTCGTCTCCAGGATGCCAGATAGGAGTCCACGCTGTTCACCAGTCCCTCGCAGCCGGGCAGCGCAATCAGCGCCAGCGGTCCCACAGGAAGATTCCATTTCTCCTTCGTCTTTTCATCAGTCATGATTTGCCTCTCCTTGTCTCATTTTTTTCAGAATCCGGATATCCTGGTCCGGAAAACGCAGGATCCTGTAATGTCCGATGAGCCGCGATGTCACGCGCTCCGTGTAAATGCGCAGCATGTCATTCATGCTGAGATTCGTGGAAATCAGGGTCGATTTGCCCCGGAGAATCCTCTCGTTGATGCAGGCAAAGAGCCGGGATCCTACGAAGGCATTGGACAGCTCTGTCCCCAGGTCGTCAATGATCAGCAGATCACAGTCGTAGATATACTGCTCTGTCTCCGCCGCTTCGCCGCCTTCATCCCGGGAGAAAGCCTGCTTCGCCAGGACATCAAAGAACTGCCCCGCGGACAGATAGATGACCGGATGATACCGGTCCAGCAATTCTTTGGCAATACAGTTGGAAAGGAAGGTCTTGCCGGTTCCTGCCTGTCCCATGAGAAGAAGATTCTGCGGCGGTTCCCCGAAATGATCGATGAATTCCCAGGCAATCTCCACATTTTTCTTCATCATATCATAATCCGACAGCTCCGCCCCCGGAGAGACGCGATCCTTCGCATAGAAAGCATAGGAGAAGCAGGAAAAATTCTCCCGTTCCAGGTTCTCCCGGATCGCGGACTGGTGGTAGAGCAGATCGATCATCGCCCGTTTCAGACAGCGGCATTTCTCTCCGTCCACATATCCGGTATCACGACAGAGAGGACAGTCGCAGGGAAGCTCCAGATAGTCAGCGGGATACCCTGCTCCCGCCAGAAGCACCTCCCGCTCTTCGCGGAGATCGCGGCTCTGACGGAGGCAGCGTGCTGCCTCTTCCTCCCGGCCGGCCAGGAGCGCTTTCGCCCGGCGGAAGGCCAGATCGGCGCTGGCCTCCTCCAGCTTCTGCAGCTGCGGGATCCGGGCAAAGGCCTCACGAATCCGCACCTGCTGCTTTTCCTGATTTGCCGCGCGGCGGCGGCTGTACTCTCTCTGAATCCGGTCATACTGTGAGTTCGTCAAGGACATCGGTTATGCCTCCCCGCCGCTGTACACGTTGATGCCGCCCTGGTTCAGCAGCTCGTCGTAATTGATCCGGCGCTGTTCGTAATTCTGAAAGCGGTTGCCGGAGGAAGCAGCGTCGCGGCTCTCCTTCTGCGATCTCTTCCGGCTCTGCCGACGCTGCTCCCGACAGACCCGCGCATCCTCTACGGTATGGACGCCGGCTTCCCGCCACCCGGCAAGGATCTTCTCCGTATATTCGAAGCTTGGCTGATGAATGGCTTTCATGGTACAGCTGCAGGCCTCTACGATAACAGACAGCGGCATCTGATATTCTCCGGTCCAGCGCTCCACGAATTTCTGTTCCTCACCGGTCAGAACCCGCCCCGTGATCCCGAAAGCCTTCATCACCTGTTTATTCGCCTTACTGTAGGCCCTGTGAGATTCTTTGGCCTGTTCCACGGTTCGCATACCCTCGGCATGCCATCCCAGAGCCACGGACTCCATATAGCGGCAGCTCCGATGTCCGCCGCCCACACAGTACTCCACCAGGTATTCCACCAGATCCTCCGGAAAATGCAGTTCCTCATAGAGATAAGCAAAGAGCTGGATATCCCGGGATGAGAGCGGCCGCGCCAGATATTTCTCCGACACATACAGAATCTGCTGAAATTCCCTGTCCTCCTGCAGCTTATCAATGGAAGCCTGAGAAACGCTGTACTGCTTTGCTCCCTTCCGCGGTTCAGAAGCCTCCGTCTCATCGGCTGCGGGCGGCATGGCTTCGGCGTTCTGCGCCGCGCCTGCGCCGGATGTGGCCGCCTGTGTCCGGCCGCTCTCCGTGCTTCGTTCATCCGGTTGAAGAAGCAGAAGCGCCTCCCCGTCCCGACGAATCAGCCCCTGCTTCTCCCAGTAGCGCAGCGCCCGTCCCACATCCGTCTCTGTACAGTTCAGACGGTCCGCCAGAGCAGCCTCGGACACATCCTCCCCCGGCGTCTGGGACAGACGGAGCAGGTACAGGTATGCCTTCACGAACTCCCCGTTGGCCTCCGCCATATATTCATCAATGAAGAGGTTGGAGACCTCCGTCACCACCGTCTGACTCTGATTTCTGATCTGCAAAATCTTCACTCCGTTTCCTGTCCCCTCACGGGGACCCTCACAGTATAGCACACGAATTTTGTTTTGCAAACAGGGATTTCCGGTCACGGAATCCCACACCGGAAATTGTGGAAAGTGTGGATTTCGTGGAAAAGTACGATTTTCCGACAAAAAAAGCACAGGTTTATCAACCGCCGAAAATGTTGATAAACCTGTGGATAATGTGGATAACTAACGGGAAAGCAGGTTTTCGCCCACTTTTACAATGTCTCCGGCCCCCATAGTTATCAACATCTCACCGTTGAACAAATTTTTTTTCACGTAGTCCTCGATTTCCCCGAATGTGGCAAAATAGTGGACGGATTTCCCGCGAAGTGCAATTTTCTCTGCCAGGTTCCGGGAACTGATTCCCAGATCGTCCGTCTCACGCGCGGGATAGATTTCCGCCAGAACCACCTCGTCCGCCAGGGACAGGGCGTCGGCGAATTCCTCCATCAGCGCCTTCGTCCGCGTGTAGGTATGGGGCTGGAAGATGCAGACGACCTTCTCCCGGCCGCACTTCTTCGCAGTCGCAAGCGTCGCCCGAATCTCATCCGGATGATGTGCGTAATCGTCGATGACGACCACATCTCCCGGCAATGTCCCCTTCCGCTCGAAGCGGCGATGTGTCCCGGCTAAATGCTCCAGCCCCTGACGGATCACTGCGTAGGAGAGCCCCAGATCTCTGGCCACCGCGATGGCCGCCAGTGAGTTCCAGGCATTGTGCTCACCGGGTACTCCCAGAAGGATGTCTCCGATCTGCTCTCCGCGCTCATAGAGCGTGTAGGAAGGCCGTCCCAGAGAATCAAAACGCAGATCATCCATGCGGAAATCATCCTCCGGCCGGATACCGACTGTCTGAATCCGGCAGGGAAGATCCCGAATCAGCTCTTCATAGTCAGGGATATTGCTGCTGAGGATCAGCAGGCCGTTCTCCGGCAGCTTCTCGGCAAAGAGCCGGAAGGAATGCCGGATATCGTCCAGATCCTTAAAGAAATCCAGATGGTCAGCACAGACATTAAGAATCACGCTCACCGTGGGATAAAAGGACAGGAAGCTGTTCGTATACTCACAGGCCTCTGTCACGAAGCAGTCGGATCGACCGACGCGGATATTGCCGCCGATACTGTCAAGCATCCCTCCCACAGAGATCGTCGGGTCGGCATTCCCGGCCAGCAGGATCTCCGTCACCATGGAGGTGGTCGTGGTCTTGCCATGGGTTCCGGCGATAGCCACGGCAGTCTTGTAGTTCTTCATCATCTGTCCCAGCAGCTCCGCCCGCGTCAGGGTAGGGATCCCGCATTCGATCGCCCGCGCCAGTTCCGGATTGTCCGGGTGGATCGCCGCCGTATAGACGACCGCCTGCATCCCTTCTTCGATATTCTCCGCCCGCTGTCCAATCGCGATCCCGGCGCCCTCTGCAGCCAGCTTCTCCGTCAGCTGCGACGACGCCATATCGGAGCCGGTAACATGAAAGCCCCTCTCCAGAAGGACCTCCGCCAGGCCGCTCATACTGATCCCGCCGATTCCAATGAAGTGGATCCAACTGAGTGTATTAAAATCAATCTGATACATATTCTCCCTCCCCGGCCGGTCCCTGCGAACCGCCTTAGTCCTGTTTCTGTGTCAGAATAACACCTCGGATTGCTCCGCGCTGACGCGCTGCTGTGCATAAGTTCGATTACGAAAATCAAAGATTTTCTATCTCACTTATCCCGCAATCCTCAAAACATTCGTAATCCGCTCATTTTTCTTCGAAAAATGGCTTCTTACCCCACAAGGGGCGCCTTCGGTGTCATGTTTTGGCGGGCCACAAAGTCATGAATTGGACCGCAAGCGCTCCATTCATGACTTTCGACCCTGGTGTTATCAAAAAGCTGTGCACAGGAATCTGTACACAGCTCTGTTCAAAGCGTTTCCCTTGTCCAGACAGGTTCTCCGGCTTCCCGGTTACTCCGCCGCTTCCGTCTCTTCAGATTCCGTCTCTTCAGAAGCCGTCTCTTCCGCCTCGGTATTCTCCTCCGCCGTCTCCTCGGATTCACTGTCCTCTGCAGCGGTTTCCTCCGCCTCGTCAGTCTCTTCCTCTGTCTCCAGAATCCCCACAATATCGTCGATAATCTGCTCGGTCGCGTTATAATCAGGAAGAGAATCTACATAGCTCTTGTAAGAATTCCACCCGGTCACTCCGACCGCCGCACAAATTCCTACGACACAGGCCGCGCCGACCGCATACCATGCAGCCTTCGCTGCCTTCTTTCTCTTCTTCTCCTTCTCAATCTCCTGCTTGCGGTTGACCTTTCTGGCCTTATAGGCATCCATCTTTTCCTTACTCATAGCCACATAACCTCTCTTATCGCTAGCCGCCGCAGCGACTTCTGATCTCATCTACGCCGCAGCTTGCGCCCGGCTTTCTACATTCTACACCGGAAAGCCGTTCTTTGCAAGCAGTTTCGCAGGCAGCCGGAGCGGCCGCGCCGCATAATATTCCAGAAATTTCGACAAAATATTCCATTTATGAGCTGTTCCTCATAGCGGTTCGGAAATTTTTCCTGTAAACTCTCCTTACGCACAGGGTAAGCAGCAAATGGTTATGCTTCAGAACACCCACCTGCAAAGCGCAGTAGGCGCTCCATGCATGACTTTCGATCCTGGTATCATCAGACAAAGGAGATTCACCATGAACCAGTCCCCGTCCTCCCACACACAACAGCCTCCGCAGAAATACTTTCCCGGAACTGCCTCCCCGGATGGTATCTCTGCCTATGAAGAAACACGTCAGCTGCTCCTGCGTCTGGGAGCCAGTCCCCGTTACGCAGGCTTCGGATACACAGCCTGCGCCGTGAGCCTCTCTCTGAAAGAGTGGCCGCGCTGCCCCTCCCTGACCAAGGAGATCTATCCCCGTGTGGCCTGCTATTATCATGTTTCTCCCTGCTGCGTCGACCGGAATATCCGCACACTCATCAACGTACTCTGGCAGGAGGACGCCGACCTTCTGCGCCGCGCTGCCGCCTGTCCTCTGCCGGAGAAGCCCAGCTGCGGCGCCTTTCTCGCCATCCTGACAGAACGTCTGGCGCTGTCGGCCTTTTCACAATAAACTTTCATGCCCGCTTCGCAGACACTACCATGTATAAAAATCAAAAAGCCTGTTCCCTGCGGCTTGAACCGTGCAGAGACAGGCTCTTATGATATTTCCTTACGCTAAGTATTTCTTAAGCGTTTCCACCTTATCCAGCCACTCCCAGGTCAGATCCAGATCATCCCGACCGAAATGCCCGTAGGCCGCCGTCTGCCGGTAGATAGGACGCCGCAGATCGAGCATGCGGATGATGCCGGCCGGACGCAGGTCAAAATTCTCCCGGATGATCTCGATGAGTTTCTCGTCGGAGAGCTTCCCTGTCCCGTAGGTCTCGATATGGATGGAGGTAGGGGTCGCCACGCCGATGGCATAAGAAAGCTGAATCTCACATTTATCTGCCAGCCCCGCGGCCACCAGATTCTTAGCCACATAGCGGGCCGCATAGGCCGCGGAACGATCCACCTTCGTGCAGTCCTTGCCGGAGAAGGCGCCGCCGCCGTGGCGGGCGTAGCCGCCATAGGTGTCTACAATGATCTTCCGTCCGGTCAGGCCGCTGTCCCCCGCAGGACCGCCGATGACAAAGCGTCCGGTCGGATTGATGTAATATTTTGTCTTCTCATCCACCATGTCTGCGGGCAGGATTGGATCAAAGACGTACCGGCGGATGTCACGGTGAATCTGTTCCTGAGAGACATCCGGATCATGCTGGGTCGAGAGAACTACGCAGTCCAAACGGGCCGGGCGTCCCGCTTCATCGTACTCCACCGTCACCTGCGTCTTGCCGTCGGGACGGAGCCAGGGCAGCGTGCCGTCCTTGCGTACCTTCGTCAGCTGCCTCACCAGGCGGTGCGCCAGGGCGATCGCATAGGGCATATATTCCTTCGTCTCGTTGGTCGCATAGCCGAACATCATCCCCTGATCTCCGGCGCCGAAGTTCCCGATGGCCTCTTCGTCCATCTGGTTTTCCTTCACTTCCAGAGCCCGGTCCACGCCCATCGCAATGTCGCCGGACTGTTTGTCCAGCGCCGTAAAGACCGCGCAGCTATTTCCGTCAAACCCATAGTCTGAGCGGTCATACCCGATGTCCAGGATCGTCTGCCGGACGATCTTCGGGATATCGATCTGAGCACTGGTCGTAATCTCGCCCATGACCACGACGAAGCCTGTGTTTGTCAGCGTCTCACAGGCCACACGTCCCATGGGATCCTGTTCCATGATCGCGTCCAGAATCGCATCTGATATCTGGTCGCACATCTTGTCGGGATGGCCTTCCGTCACCGACTCTGAAGTAAATAATGTTCTCTCCATGTAATTTGTCCTCCTAACCCGGATATACCGGAACGGTAATGTTCGTCTTAACTTTTCCAGTCACTGCGTATCTGACAAAAGGAAAGGGCCCACCAAGGTGGACCCGATGAATGCGCAAAACAAGTTCCGAATCCCCTTATTGTTCGATTGCTCGCTCCGTGTTGGCACCTTCCATCTTTCAGGGGTTGCCGTGGTATCATCGATCCTTCGTCTCCACCACTCGAAATAAGAGTATGTTTATGCTATCATATGAAGTTGTAATTGTCCAGAGAAATTCTCCCTACAATCTGCGGGAACTGTATGCCGCGCCCTACATTCCGCACGTTATGTATGCGAATCGCAGAAAAACCTCCTTCGCGACTGTTCAGCCCACCCGCAGGCGAAACTTCTGTGCCTCACGACTGTCCTTCACCAGCTCGATCTCTGCCCCCAGCCTTCTCAGCTTCCGGTCAAAATTCTCATAGCCCCGCAGGATATACTGGATGTCATCCACACTGGAAACGCCGTCCGCTGCCAGGCCTGCCAGCACCAGGGCTGCTCCGGCCCGCAGGTCCGGGGCTACCAGGTTGGCGCCCGTCAGGCGTGTGCCGCCGCTGACCACAGCCACATTGCCCTCCACCTTGATGAAGGCACCCATCTTAGCCAGCTCATCCACGTATTTGAATCGATTCTCGAAAATACTTTCGGTGATGATCCCCGTTCCCTCAGCGATGGTCTGCGCACGACCCAGCAGAGGAGGACTATCTGAGGAAAGTCCCGGAGAGGT
>JAJQDL010000140.1 GCA_021202235.1 Lachnospiraceae bacterium | reverse complement strand
TGCGGATAGCACTAATAGAGGCTTACGCTGCCGTCGTACCGTAGACGTCGTTCGCGCTGCTCCCACAGCCGAACAGCAAAGCGGCCGCCAGCAGCACACACAGGAACAGACAGCCATTTCGATTCATCTTCTTCATATTTCCCTCCTGATGTGGAAAGTCTGAAGAAGATTATACCTCCTCCGCTTTGCGCCGGAAAGCCGGGGTGGGGGGATATATTTTCTCTTTTTCACGCGGTTTTCCGCTGCTTTTTATATAGTAAAGAAGCATTCCCAGCGCGGTCAGCGCCCAGGTGGCCGGATAGGTAAATGCCACGCTCTCCACACTTTGAAAGCGCGGAACGATTAGAAACAGCAGCGCCGTGCGCACGAGGCAAAGATTGACCAGGACGATGAACATGGGTTGTTTCACCCGGCCGACGCCCCGCAGGCTGTCGCCGAGGATCTGCAGCACAGAGTACAGGAAATAAAAGGGAAATGTAACCGCGATGATCCGGCATCCCAGAGCAATGACATCTGCCTCCGTGTTGAAGAGGCGGAAAAGGACAGAGCCGAAGCACAGGGCCGCCGCGCTGGTTGCCGCCGCCACCCCCATGCTTATGAGCAGACACACGCGGGTTCCCTCCCGCACGCGCCGGGCGTCGCACGCGCCCATATTTTGCCCGGTGAAGGACATCACAGCCTGTCCGAAGGCTACAATGGGAAGATAAATGATCAGTTCCACCTTAAAATACGCAGTGAACGCAGCGATGGCATCCTCCCCCAGCGAGTTGATATGGACCTGCGCCATGACATTCGACAGCGTAATGACCAAAGACTGCGTTCCCGCCGGAATGCCGATCGCTACGATCCGCCGCAGGATCGGAAGATCAAAATGAATCTCACGCAGACGCAGCGCATACCTCTCATCCAGCCTCACGAGGCTGATAAGAGTCATCCCGGCCGCCGCCGTCTGAGAGATCAGAGTCGCCCAGGCTACGCCGTCCACACCGCCCGCCAGGCAGCGGATGAACAGGTAGTCCATGGCCACATTTGCCAGTCCGCCCACGGTCTGCGCATACAGAGGTGACCGTGAATCACCGAGGGCGCGCAACACGCCGGAACCAAGGTTGTAGATAAACATGGGAACCAGAGATATTAGATAGATGCGCAGATAGCTGACCGCGTCAGCCTGCAGCGAATCCGGCGTGTTGACCAGACGCAGATAGGCGGGCGCCGCCGCATAGCCCACGGCAAAGAACAGGACACCGCCGACAAGGCTGAGCGCCAGAACCGTATGCACCGCGCTGCGGATCCGCTCCGTCTTCCCGGCACCGAAGAGCTGCGCCACTGCCACCCCGGCTCCCACCGACATACCGCCGAAGAAACCGACGAGGCAGTTGATCAGCTGGCTGCTGGCGCCGATGGCCGCCGAAGCCGACTTATCAATAAAATTTCCCACAAAGATCAGATCAACCGTATTGTAAAGCTGCTGCACCAGACTGCTCAGGAGCAGCGGAACGGCGAAGGCCAGCAGGCTCCGCCCGATCTTTCCCGAAGTCAGGTCTGTCGTTTTCGCCATATGAGATCATCCTCCCCGTCCGGACAGGGACACTCTGTGCCTTCCCGCGCCATCATACCGGTCTCCCCGGCCCCGCAGCACCATCTCAGCACGTCCCGTCCTCTCTCGCAGAGGAAATTATAACAGGGCGATACAGCAGCAGCAACCCGCCCGGGGGGTTATTTATTGAGAATGTTTCACATGAACACATATACATATGATGCCAGGGTTCAAAAGTCATTTTCACCCCGGCAGCGCCGCCGTGATCTGCAGGGACTGCCCGTCCTCGGTCGCCGCGGAGATCTTCCCCTTATGGGCCGCCACGATCGCTCCGGCGATCGACAGTCCCAGACCATGCCCGCTGACCGCAGAGTTCCGGGAAGCGTCCGCCCGGTAAAACCGGTCGAAGAGATGCTCAATCTGCTCCTTTGTGATCGAGGGGGTCGTATTGTACACCGTCAGGCGCACCGTGTTTTTCTTCTTCTCCAACGTCAGGGATATCCTGCCCCCCTCCTGCGAATATTTCAGAGCGTTATCCAGAAGGATCGTCGTCAGCTGACGGATGGCCTTCTCATCACCGCAGAAGGAAAGCATCGGCTGGAGATGACTCTCCAGGCTCTTCCCCTGCGTCCGGGCCACAGCCTGGAACGAAGCGAAGGTCTCCTCGACCACATCCGAAAGCGGGAATTCGATCCGCTGCGTCCGGTCCTCTGCTTCCTCCATCCGTGAAAGGAGAATCAGATCGTTGGTCAGATCTGCCAGCCGCTTTGTCTGGTTCTGAATATCCGCCAGCCACTCATTTTCCCCCAGATCCATCTCCAGGATCTCCGCATCTGCGTCGATAATGGTCAGCGGCGTCTTCAGCTCATGCCCCGCATCGGTGATGAATCGTTTCTGTTTCTCATAATTTTCCGAAAAAGGCCGCACGATCCGTTCGGACAGGAAAAGCATCAGCAGAAAAACCGCCGTCAGCCCCGCTAGGCTCACCAGGATGCCGATCAGTGCAAAAATCCGAAACGAACGAAGGCTGTTGGTACAGTCCAGGAAAATAACACGGGTCTGCGCACCTTCCGTGCAAACCAGGTAGCGATAATTTCCCATAAACCCCTGTTCCTGCCCGCTCTCCCAGACCGTCCCCGCATATTCGATGGCTGTCTCCGCATCGACCGCCGCAATCTGTTCCGTGTCCGTGTAGAGAACAAACCACTCGCTGATCAGCGCCACCACAAAATATCTTGACTCATAGCGACTCTCCAGCGTCAGACGTCTG
>JAJQDL010000066.1 GCA_021202235.1 Lachnospiraceae bacterium | reverse complement strand
CATCCCGTCTTTGGCTTTATGATGCTGAATGGTTTGATAAATTTCTATGATTCCTGTTTGCAGAAGATCAAGGCGGCAGAACCTATTCGGATGAGCGTTGGCCTCGGTAACACCGCCATGGGTCGCCCACCGGGTGTGGCCGATGCCACAGTGAGAGCTTATTTCCTCGCTGCACAGCTCCTTCAGCCTGGATACCTGGCCTACCGTTTTCCTCAGATACAGATCCTCATCGTCAGTCAGCAAGGCGAGCCCCGCGCTGTCATAGCCGCGGTACTCAAGCTGAGAGAGTCCGAGCAACACAATTCCCCGGGCCTGAAGAGGCCCGGTATAGCCGATGATTCCACACATAATTAAAGACTCCTTTATAAATCCTGAAAAAATAGTACACAAGAAATAGGGCGATGAAATCCTGATTTCCCGTCCTGTTTTTTCGTATTCCGGTTCTGCAAATCTTTGTTCTGTTCGTTACCGACAGGTTTCATTTGCAGATTCATGGCCGGTTCCATGAAAGGGCATCCGCCGAATATTCGATCACCCTTTTCCTCGTTAACCGTGTGTGAATCTTTTCCGTACCACAGGGTGCCTGGCGCTATACATCCTATTTACAGGAGTTTTCGGAGCTCTGATACCTTCTGACGGGGCAGATTTCCGAAAAGAATCCTGAGATGCAATGAAAATATTGTAATACGGACCGTTAAAAATGTCAAGGAGCAGAGACGAAACTATTCGCAAAAGTCAACTTTAACGAAAAGTTATTGACAAAATAAGGAAGTTTAGCTTATAATCTATCCATTATCGCAGATTCCTTTTTTTTCATGAAATCGATTCTTATTGCATTCCAGAATTACTGATCATCTGAAAAAGGAATTCTGTTTATAAAGAAGGGATTTACGATTTATAATGAAGATGCAGCGTCTGTACAGCTACGTCCGCCGTGCGGTGGACGACTATCATATGATCGAGCCGGGTGACGTCATCGCTGTCGGTGTATCCGGCGGCAAGGACAGCCTGGCTTTGCTGTATACCCTCCATGGCCTGCAGCGCTTTTACCCGGCTCATTTTGACCTGCAGGCGATTTTTGTGGACCTTGGGTATGAATCCTCAGCCGAAGGCATAAAACCCGTTCAGAAGCTTTGCAGCGAGCTCTCGGTTCCTTTCACCGTTGTCCATACATCGATTCGCCAGATGGTCTTTGAGGGACATCCTGAATCCGCCAGTCCCTGCTCCCTGTGCGCCAGACTCCGCAAAGGGGCTCTCAACGAGGAAGCCCTGAAGCTCGGCTGCAACAAGATTGCTTACGGGCATCATCGGGACGACATGGTGGAAACCATGATGATGTCTCTGATCTATGAGGGACGGTTTTATGCCTTTCCTCCGGTGACCCAGCTGGTACGCACCGGTCTGACCGTCATTCGGCCGCGGATGTATGTCAGTGCGGCTGCCCTGATTGGTTTGCGCACTCGTTATGAACTTCCCGTCTATAAAAATCCCTGCCCGGCTGACGGCTCGACACGACGAGCTTATGTAAAGAAATTATTGGCACAGATCAATCGTGAAAATCACGGCGCCACGGAACGTATGTTCCATGCGTTGACAGAAGGACATATTGAGGACTGGCCGGAAAAAATCAGTGATAAACATTGAAACCTGGCAGAATGAGATCCTCAGGATCTATTGAAAACTGTCTATGAAGGAGTCATTTACAGATATGAGTACACATTCTTACCACGAACAATTGGATATCAGCAACACACGCAAGCTGCGGGAGCTGATCCAGGGGCTTCCGTCCTTTGTCAGCATCTTTTTCCGGGGCATCGAGCCAACCACCTCATCGCGCACCCGCATCGCCTACGCCTATGATCTGCACGTATTTTTTGATTATCTTCTCTCCCATCACTCCCACTTTCAGGGAAAAAATATGAAAGAGCTTCGTGTGGAGGATCTGGACGAGGTTCGGGCGGTCGATCTGGAGGAATATATGGAATACCTTCGCTTCTATCAGGGAGCCGGGGAGAACGCTCCGGAGCGTGTCAATCAGGAACGGGGCATCATGCGCAAGATGTCTTCTCTGAAGACCTTCTATAACTATTTCTTCCGCAAGGAAATGATTCATACCAATGCACCCGCGCTGATCGCTCTGCCCAAGCTTCACGAGAAAGAAATCGTTCGTCTGGATGTGGACGAAGTGGCTCTTCTTCTGGATGAGGTAGAGTCCGGTGAAAAACTGACGAAGCGTCAGATGCAATACCACGAGAAAACCAAAGTGCGGGATCTGGCCCTCATGACGCTGATGCTGGGGACAGGCATCCGGGTCTCCGAATGTATCGGCCTGAATCTGGATGATGTGGACTTCAAGAATGCAGGCATCCATATTCACCGCAAGGGAGGCAAGGAAGTCATCGTCTACTTCGGGGACGAGGTGGAGGAGGCGCTGCGCCTCTACGCGGAGGAACGCGGTAAGATCGTTCCGGCAGAGGGACACGAGGATGCGTTCTTCCTGTCCATGCAGAGGAAGCGCCTCAGTGTGCGCAGCGTGGAGAATCTGGTAAAAAAATACTCCCGCTGCGTGACCACTCTGAAAAATATCACACCACACAAGCTGCGCAGCACCTACGGTACGAATCTGTACCGGGAGACAGGCGATATCTATCTGGTTGCTGACGTCCTGGGGCACTCCGATGTCAATACCACCCGGAAGCACTATGCGGCGCTGGAGGATGAACGGCGGCGCAGCGCACGGAATAAGGTACAGCTGAGAGAAAAACGCCCGGAGTAAAATCCGGGCGCAGCATGCTCATGCAACAAGATTGCCTTCTGAATTATGTTCCTGAAATGACCGGCAGATCGTCTGCAGCGTGCCTCCTCCCGGTTGAAACACTACTCTATTCTGTCGTATAAACCGTCAGATAGGCGCCGGGTGTCAGAGCCCGGTCATTGACGATATGGTTAATCCCCTTGATCTCATTCACATAATTGCGAATCTCCCGATCAGAGGTACCCTCGCAGTACTCCTCTGCGACAGACCAGAGTGTATCTCCGGTATGGATCTGAACGGAAATATAATTCTTTTCAGGTGCAGCCTGCGCGGAAGCAAGAGCCTTCACACGAAAGCCGCCCATCAGTACCAGAACAATTACCAGGACAAAAAAGAGACGTTTCCAACCACTGCTTTTCCTTCTTTTTCTTCTGCTCATCTTCCACTGCCTCCCTGCAACGGCCCAAAACCGAATGTTTGTTCCGAACATTTGTTTCTGTCAGTATGATATCATGCGAACATCTGTTTGTCAACTTGTTTTCGAACATATTTTCGGGAACATTCGTTTGCGTTTTCCGGGAAGATATGCTATAGTAGAATTATTGAAGAAATGAAAGACATAATGGATGGATTTGTTGTCTTTATAAACTTTTGTATCACGTGCTGCCTGTATTTCCCGAACAGATTCCGGGACATGTTTTATGTAAAGAGATCAGCAACGGAATGCAGGTCCGTTTAAGGGAGGATGTGCGCCATGTCACAGGGAAGAATTACAGAAAAGCAGAAAGAGATTTTAGAGTATATTCGGGACTGTATTCTGAAGAAGGGATATCCGCCGGCGGTGCGGGAGATCTGTGAGGCCGTACATCTCAAGTCCACCTCCAGCGTACATTCTCATCTGGAGTCCCTGGAGAAGAACGGATACATACGCCGGGATCCGTCCAAGCCCCGGGCTATTGAGATCGTAGATGACGAGTACGGCATCTTTCACGGCGAGATGGTCCGCGTTCCCATCATCGGACGCGTGGCGGCCGGTCAGCCTATCCTGGCCGAGGAGAACATCGAAGGGTTCTTTCCTTTCCCGGCCGATCAGCTCCCAAACGCCGAGCTCTTTCTGTTAGAGGTGCGGGGAGACAGTATGGTGAACATGGGTATCCTCGACGGTGATCACGTGCTGGTAGAGCAGCGGCGCACCGCCTCGAACGGTGAAGTGGTTGTAGCTCTCATTGATGACTCAGCTACTGTGAAGCGCTTCTATCAGGAGGACGGTCACATCCGCCTGCAGCCGGAGAACGATTCCATGGATCCGATCATCGTTCCCAGTTGCGAAGTTCTCGGCAAAGTCATCGGGCTGCTAAGAATGAATATGTAATGAAAGAATAAGAATTGCGCTCCCACTCTCAGAGCCGGGAACGCAATTCTTTACGCGATAATAATCCTTGCCTGAGTCTATGCTTCCGCCCCGTCTTTCAGCTCCTCAATGGGAATCAATTCTACGATGTGGTGGATGCTTCCGTCGCTCCAGTCCGAGCCGCCCTCCGAGGTGTCCGTATACCAGTAGGCCAGATCCTCCTTTCTGTGGGGATAGAGCCTCGCCCTTTTGTGGCTGCGGTCAAAGCCGTAGCCGTGACCGCCGTCATACTCCACCTCGATGCCGATGGGATTGCCCTCCTTGTCCCGGATGTAGTCGATGAATTTGGCTTTGGAGTCGTTCAGGTCGCTTATGGAGGAATAGCGGCCGGTCTTTTCCCATTTCAACTTAAAATACTCTTTTTCCATGATGATTTCCATTTCCTCACTTTCTCTCAAATATCCTTACTGTGTTCAAACAGCTTCTCCAGAGCCCGGCGGGCGACCTTGTCCCCCTGCCCGGCAGCCTGTTCCAGCCAGTAGCGAGCCAAGGTCAGATTCTTCTCCACCCCGTCGCCCCGGTAATAGTACAGTCCCAGGTTATACTGGGCATGGACGATGCCGTTTTCGGCGGATTTCTGAAACCAGTAGACGGCCTTCTCCGAATCCCTGGGGATGTCCTTTCCCTCGCCATAATATGCGCCCATGTTGAACTGAGCTTCGCCCATCCCCTGCTCGGCAGCCTTCCTGAACCAGTAGATGGCCTTCTCCCTGTCCTGAGGGACGCCCCGTCCCACCTGGTAGAAGGCTCCCAGGTAGAACTGCGCCTCGGCATGCCCCAGCTCGGCAGCTTTGGCATAGTAGGCCGCAGCAGTCTCGTCGTCCCGATAAGGGGTCTTAACCTGATTGGCGTCGTGGAGGAAGCCCCGGATGTACATCTCCTCCGCCTGGGTTTTCTCGCTGTAAACCTGCCGGATGCGCTGAATCAGCTCCTCCGCTCCCTTCACCCCGCAGCTCTTGGCCTTCTCCGCCCACTCCAGAGCCTTGTCATAGCTCTGCGGCACCCCTCTGCCGAGGGCGTAATTGCAGGCCAGCCGGTACTGGGATCTGCCGTGCTTCTGCCGGGCAGCTTTCTCGTACCATTTGCTGGCGACTTTCCAGTCCTGGGGGACGCCGTGGCCCTTGGCATAGCAGAGCCCCAGGCTGTACTGCGCCAGCTTCTCGCCCTGCTCTGCAGACTTCTCAAACCAGAAGGCCGCTTTCTCATAGTCCCGGGAGACGCCGTTTTTGCCTCGGAAATAGTTGTTTCCCAGGTTAAACTGGGCGCTGGCGTTGCCCAGTTCGGCGGATTTCTCATACCAATAGAGAGCCTGCCCGTAGTCCCGGGGGCAGAACTCTCCGTCCTCGCACATCTTCGCGCAGATAAACATGGCTCCGGGATCGCCCATCCGGGCCGCTTCCTCCCAGAGGGGCACCGAATCCTCTTCCTTTCCGCTGAGAAAGACATCCAGCGCCTTTTGGGACGCCTTCTTTTGAGCCTCGTTGAGCATGGGGTTCCTCCTTATTTCGCCCAGGTTCCCGGTTAAACAGCAGCTGTTCCGAATTGGCTTTTACTGCAGCCCTTTCGATGTCAGGTGCTTTGTTAATCCACCGCCAGGAACAGATATTCCCTGTCCTGAATATCCTTCCCGAGATACATGAAAATGTTGTCGTCAACCAGCGCACCCTTCAGCTCAAAGTTCCGGCTGGGGGCGAGGAGCCTGGTACCCGGGTCGACAGTGCCAAGAAGCCTTTTTAAATCGCCTGCGGTTCGAAGCAAACAGCCATCCTGAGACGTATCAGTGCTGTCCCGGGAGTTAAGCTCCAGAGCCCGGATGCTGCCGGGATGTCCCGCGGAAGCGGAATACTTCCAGACAGCCGTCTCGTAATCCGTCCGGTCAAAGGCATCTACAAAGGTCTCCTTTACCGGATAAAACCAGCCGCTCCGCCCGCAAAGGCCGGGGTTAATGATCCAGTGTCCGTTGTGCGTTTTATGATATACTCCCTGTGTATACATCCATGCCAGCTCCACGTCGTCTGCTACTGCCTCCAGCGAAGCGGCCAGGTCTCCGGCCGTGTAGATCGGGCCGTCCAGGTACTGCTCGCTTCCATAGCTTTCAAAGTTGAATTCCAATATCTCCTGTTCTTTCATATTCTCTCCTTATTCTTCGTATTTCCAAACAGCTTCCCGAGGACCCGGGAGGCGACCTTGGCTCCCGGCCCGGCGGCCCTTTCCAGCCATTTTTTTGCTTTAAAATCGTCCCTAGCCACCCTCTGCCGATGGCGTAGTTTACCCCGAGATTGAGTTGAACTTCAACTTTACGTAATAGGGTAAACTTCGTTTTATCCGTAAATCTTTTCTACCCGGGTAACTCTGTCGCCGCAGGTATACAGAAGAACTTCGTCATTTTCTTCTATGTATTTCATATATTCGCTAATCCGTACAGAAGGAACTTCGATCTCTTCATATGTTTCCGCATCCATAAAATAATAAATGCCACCATTTTTATAGTTGTAAATTGCATGACACATTAATTGTTCCGCATCAATGATTTTAATTTGCACCTGCTTTCTCTTTTTATCACGATTACTTATCTGATAGGTATATGTCCCTGTTTCACCATTTTTTAACAATATAAAAAAGCACATCTCAGATATAGCTTTACCAGGTCTTAACCAACATTTTGTTACTTTTGTCCATTCTTTCATCTGGTCTGCGAAAATCCAAAGCTCCCGATCCTTCATCTCATACATACCGGATCTTCCTTGGATCCACTGCATGTATTTTGAAGGAATATTAGTGACATATTCTGTTTGGGTCTCGGCCTGATCAAGAAGTCTTTGCTTGAGTTCCGCCACTTTTTCGTTTGATCTGCTTTTTCGCTTTTCTTCTATCTTTCCCAATGATTCCGCGGTGGCCTTCATTTCCGTGGCAGCTTTCGCCTCGGCAGCGGTTTTCGCTGCGGCAGCCTTCTTTTCCTCCAGAGCTTCCAACGCATGTTGGGCTGGTTTGTATCCTTTTGCCGACGCCTGCTTATAAAGGGCAACGGCCTTTTTCTCATCTTTGGTTACTCCTATGGCTTTTTCATAACAAACGCCCAGACTGTACTGCGCTTTTTCATTCTCCTGCTGTGCAGCCAGATTGAGCCAATGAACCGCCTTTTTGGAATCGGAGGGTACACCCTCGCCATTTGCATAGCAGATACCCAGACAATATTGTGCCGCCGCAATTCCCTGCCGGGCAGCTTTTGTGTACCAGAGAACTGCCTGTTCCTTATCTTCTGCGATACCGTCCCCGGTATCGTAGAAATATCCCAGGATATATTGTGCCTGGCCGTAGTTCTGTTCTGCAGCTTGCTGCAAAAGTGACACTGCCTTCTGATATTCCTTGTTTTGATAGGCGGTTATACCTTCCTGATAGAGTTCCTCTGGGGTGGATGATTTGGCAGCTTTAGCTTCTGCGGCAGCTTTAGCTTCTGCGGCGGCTTTCGCTTTTGCTTCGGCTTCTGCCGCGGCCTTGGCTTTGGCCTCTGCTTTGGCTTTGGCCTCTGCTTTGGCTTTGGCCTCGGCTGCGGCTTTCGCTTTGGCTGCGGCCGAGGCTTTCGCTTCAGCCTTGGCTTTTGCCTCGGCGGCGGCTTTGGCTTTCGCGGCGGTCTTGGCTTCTTCGGCTTTCGCTTGTACAGCCGCTCTCAATTCTTTGGCCCGTTTTGCCGCCGCGCGGTCTCCCCGTTCCGCCGCCTGCTCGTACAGCGCAAGGGCCTTCTCCGTATCCTGGGGCACGCCGTTGCCGTCCCGATAGCAGTCACCCAAATAGAGCATTCCCCGCGGCTCACCCTGCTGGGCAGACTGCTCATACAGGGAAATCGCCTTTGCCTTGTCCATAGCCACGCAGCGGCCGATGGCATAGTAATACCCCAGATTGCACTGCGCCAAAGCGTTGCCCTGCTGTGCGGCCCTTTCGTACCAGAAGAGAGCCTTGTCAAAGTCCTGGGTCACGCCTATACCGTTAGCATAGCAAACGCCCAGCTCATTTTGCGCCGCTCCATAACTCTGCTGTGCAGCGCGCTCATACCATTGGACAGCTTTGGCCTTGTCAACCTCCACAATATTGTTGGTAAAGGTTTTCCCGAAAAAGTAGCGCCTGGCCAGAATGTATTGCGCATCCGCGTAACCCTGCTCTGCGGCCTGCTCCAGCATGGCAAAGGCCTTAACATTATCTCGCTCCATAAAAACTGCCTCAATAAGTTCGTCCGAGGTGCGGGGCTGCGTAGCAGGCTCTGTCATGGGCGCCGGGGATTCGGCCTCTGCGGCGGCTTTTGCATATGCGGCGGCTTTCGCTTCAGCGTCGGCTTTCGCCTCATCGGCAGCCTTTGCTTCGGCAGCGGCTTTCGCCTCCTCCGCTGCCTTAACCCGCCTTAGTCAGCTCGGCCAGCTTAGCCTGATATTCCGCCAGCAGTTGTTCCTTCTCGTCCGTCTGACCAGCCTGATTCTGCTCCGGGACAGCGGCAGACTCCGGCTCCGGTCCGGTGGTTTCTTCCGCAGCGGCAGGCTCCGGCTCCGGCCTTGTGGTTTCCTCCGCAGCAGCCTTCTTCTCCTCTCTGATCGCGGCGTTCAGCAGCGCCCGCAGGCCGTCCTGATGTACAGGGGAGGTAAAGATCGTGATTTTACTCCCGTCCTGATAGCGGATGGTAAAACGGTATTTATCTCCCTGCACCGCCCGGACATTTTTGATCCCCGCCAGCGGCAGCCGGGTCGTGGTACCCTTATCTTTCAGCTGAAACGGGAAGCTGTCGTGGTAGAGGGCCCCCGAGGTAAGAAGGAACCCGTTTTTTCCGCCGCCGAAGACCGTTGTGTCATAAAACGCCAGGACTTCTTCCTGCCGGGCTTGCTGTGCATAGCTGTTCATGGCGCCGTTCAGCGCTTTCGCCTTCGCTTCTGTAACTGGCCGCAGGCGCCATTTTCCTTTCGCAGCGGCTTCAATCAGTCTGTCTCCCTGTTCTTTTGTCAGCATAATATTCTCCTCCTGTGTTTTATCGATCCAGCTCCAGGAACAGGTACGCCCTGTTCTGAATATTCTTCCCGAAATATGACTACGATACTGTACCTATCGGCTTTCATCATTTTCATTATCACACATTTAAAACGTCACGTCATTAAGGTGAATTTTAACATTTGAAAAAAATTGCAAAAAATATTCAGATATCCTCGCCATTGGATAAAAAAAGAAGGACAGGCATCTCTGTCTGTCCTTCTCTGCATAAGATCAATTCAGTTTTCTTCAAGCTCAGTCTTCTTCAATCGCCTCGATCTCAGACGCATCCAGGAATCTTCCGTCACGCCAGATCCTCTCGAGATCGAACCAGCGGCGGTCATCCCGCGAGAAAACATTCACGACGATGTCGCCGTAATCCATCAGCACCCAGTTAGCGGCTTTGAAGCCTTCCAGAGAACGGCAGGCGTAACCGGACTTGTACATTTTCTCCTGTACATTCTCCACGAGTGCCTGCACATGGCTGGGATTCTCTCCGTTCGTAATTACATAGTAATCCGCGAGGGTGGATACACCGGCAATATCGATGACCGTGATGTCCGATGCTTTCTTATCGTCCAACGCATCGTAGGCAATTTTCAACATTTTTTCTGATACTTTTTCTTTCATGGATGGATGGACCCCTTTCTTGTCGCGTTATAGTAATTATACGTTTCCAGAGAACGTTCGTCAATGACCGTTTTTGAATCCCTTAAATATGCAAGTGTATCCTTTAAAATACATCGAATTGTTTCGTTTAAATCGATATACGCCATCCTGCGCAGCTCTTTAAGGTGGGGTGCGCGGTCCCGGTTCGGCTCGATATAATCGGCGATGAAGATGATCTTCTCCAGGTCTGTCATGGCCGGGCGGCCCGTGGTATGGTAGCGGATCGCATTCAGGAGTTCCTCATCCCGGATCCCCAGCTCCTCTCTGGCGATCTCCGCGCCGATGGGGCCATGGGTCAGAGCGGTTCCCTCATTCTTGCCGCAGTCGTGAAGCAGACCGGCAAGCCGGGCACGTCTGGCGTCTACCGTACCATAATGCCTGGCCAGCTTCTCCGCAGTGTCTGCCACGCCTAATGTGTGACGATAGCGGGAGGGCTTCAGGCGCTGCTGCAGCCATTGGCAGATCTGTTCCTCTTCCAGGTGAGGCGCGTAAAGCTCATGCACCTGAATATAGCGGTTCACCTCATCCGTCAGCGCCGGATGAGGAAGATGCCCTTCTGCAATGTCTCTGCGGATCTGACTGGAGGAGACATCCATACTCTCGAAATTCAGGGGAAGGATGCGCGCACCGAATCGCTCTTCCAGATGTTTTTTGTCACGGAGAAGGACTTCATCGTCTACCTGGCGGTTGCGGTTGGCGACAATGACTGAGGCGCAGCGGAAGATGACCTCCGGGGCGACCCAGTGCTCCATTCCATGCAGAGAATCGGCGCCGATGATAAAGTGCCATTCCACCTCAGGATATTCTTTGGTCAGGGACAGAAGGGTGTCGGCCGTATAGGTATAGCCGGGACGCCGCAGCTCTATATCGGAAAATTCGAGAAGAGGGTCATCCTGAATCGCCAGACGCACCATCTCCGCACGGTGTTCGGCATCCGTGACGGTTCCAACCTCTGTCTTCAGGTAGGAATTTCCCGTGGGCATGACCCAGACATGGTCCAGGGCAAAGGCCCGGCAGGCTTCGTGCCCAAGCTTCAGATGCGCTTTATGAATGGGATCAAAGGTTCCTCCCAGGATGCCGATCTTCATCTCTTCTCTCCACTCTTCCGTCCTTACGGCAGTTCAATCTTTTTCTTTGTTTTTGATTCACGGTACAATATAATTTTCCGGCCAATAACCTGGACGACCTGAGCGCGGGTGCGCTCTGCCAGCGTATTGGCCAGGTCTCGTCCGTCCTCAAAACAGTTCTTCAGGATATTGATCTTGATCAGTTCCCGGGCTTCCAGGGCTTCATCGGCCGCTTTTACAAGCTCCGGCGTCAGAGAGGATTTCCCGATCTGCAGAATCGGATCGAGGTCAGAGGCCAGCTTCATCAGATAACTTCTCTGTTTGCTTGTCATACTTTCATTCCTTATTCTTTATAATAATCGAAGGCCAGACCTTACATCCGCACAGTGTCTCCCTCTTCAATCCCAAGTTCTTCCAGATCCTTTAAGATGCCCCGCTCCTTCAGGAACTTCTGGAAGAACAGGAAGCCTTTCTCAGATTCCAGGTTGGTGTAGCCAAGCATCTTCTCGATCAGAGGGCCCTCCACCAGGAAATCTCCGTCTTCATTCCGGGAGACCTCATAAGGAAGATCAGGAGAGGCGGTTTCAGGCACATATTCGCGCTCGAAAATGACCGGCTGCGCATGCAGGCTCTTTAACTGGTCGTTCACGTAATACAGAAGCTCCTTCAGGCCCTGTCCCGTGACCGCCGAGATGGGAAATACCTTCTTTCCCTCCGGTTCAAAGGCTTCGCGCAGCCGCGCGATCGGGTCTTCTTCTCCATAGATGACATCGATCTTATTTGCCGCGATCACCTGAGGGACTTTGAGAAGCTCCGGATTGTAGTTCGCCAGTTCCCGGTTGATCGCACGTACATCCTCCACCGGGTCTCTTCCCTCGGTACCGGCGGCATCCACCAGATGAATGAGGATCCGGGTTCGCTCGATATGGCGCAGGAAATCATGCCCCAGACCAACTCCCTCGGCCGCGCCGTCGATGAGACCGGGGATGTCCGCGATGACAAAGCCCTGTCCGTCACCCAGATCCACCACGCCGAGATTGGGCTGAATGGTCGTAAAATGATAGTTGGCGATCTTCGGCCGCGCATTGGTCACACGCGACAGGAGGGTGGATTTGCCCACGTTGGGATAGCCCAGGAGACCTACATCGGCAATGACCTTCAGCTCCAGCGTCACCCAGAGCTCCTGCCCGGGCTTCCCCGGCTGGGCGTATTTGGGCGCCTGCATGGTGGCTGTAGCGTAGTGCATATTTCCCTGGCCGCCCCGTCCGCCCTTCAGGATTACTTCGCGCAGGTTGTCGCCGGACATATCGGCGATGACCTGACCGGATTCCGCCTCCTTGATCACGGTTCCCTCGGGAACCTTGACGATGAGATCTTCTCCGTTCGAGCCGTGGCAGCGTCTCTTTCCGCCCGGTTCTCCGTCTCTGGCCGCATACTTGCGCCGGTGCCGGAAGTCCGTCAGCGTGTTCAGGCCCTTGTCTACGACAAAGATGACGTTGCCGCCCCGGCCGCCGTCGCCGCCGTCCGGTCCCCCATCGGGAACGTACAGCTCACGGCGGAAGCTGACGTGGCCGTCACCGCCCTTACCGGATTTGATCAATATTTTTGCATAGTCGGCAAACATAACTGTTCCTTTCTATGGCGTGAAGAAAAGCCGGCGTACAGATGACGTCGGCTTCTTTCTGTCTGTTTCTTATTCGTTGGTGACCCGGGGATACACAGATACCTGCTTCTTGTCTCTGCCCTTCCTCTCGAAACGAACTACACCGTCCACCTTGGCGAACAGGGTGTCGTCGCCGCCGCGTCCCACATTCACACCGGGGTGAATCTTGGTGCCGCGCTGTCTGTAAAGGATATTCCCGGCCAGCACGAACTGTCCGTCCGCTCTCTTCGCTCCTAAACGTTTCGCCTCGGAATCTCTGCCGTTTTTAGTAGAGCCTACACCTTTTTTATGAGCCATGAATTACACCTCCTCGCACTCAAATCACTTTCGTTCCAGGACTTATTTCTCGATCGCGTCGATCTTGCACTTCGTGTAGCACTGTCTGTGGCCATTCTTCTTGTGATAGCCGGTCTTTCTCTTGTACTTGTAGACGATGACCTTCTTGCCCTTGGTCTGCGCCAGTACCGTCGCTTTCACCTTCGCGCCAGCCACAGTGGGTTCGCCAACGACCATCTCACCGTCGTTCACGGCCAGGACCTGATCGAACTCATAAGCATCGCCCTCGGCCACGTCCAGCTTCTCTACGAAGATCACGTCGCCCTCGGCCACCTTATACTGCTTTCCACCTGTTGCGATAATTGCGTACATTTGAGCACCTCCTTATTCCATACTCGCCAGCTGCGGCGCCCGCCATGCGGAACTTTTTCTGCCTCGCTGTGCGGCCTGGACGGCAAACCGTCCCCCTGCATTCCGCGGAACACATACTTGGATATCATAGCATGTATAAAATCAATCGTCAAGCCCATTAGAGCTGTTTTTTTTTCGGTAGCGAATTTGGAAAAACGGAACTCTGCGGGATTTCATCACAGAATTCCGGTTTTTTCATCTGTTAGTCAATATTCGGTTTATTCCCGGCAGGCCTCAACCAGCGCCCGGAACAGCTTCAGCTGCTCTTCCGAGTCATACATCATCTCCGGATGCCACTGGATTCCCAGCGCGAAGCGGCCATCGGCCGGTTCAATCCCCTCCGTGACTCCGTCCTCGGATACGGCATCGACAACAAATCCCTCCGCCAGCCGCTTCACCGCTTGGTGATGGAACGAATTCACCCTCACCCGCTCTTTCCCGAAGATGCCGCGCAGAATACTGTCCTCTTTGACCTCGACCGTGTGTGTCGGTTCGTTCAGCGGGTACATATCGGTAAAGTGATGTTCAAAGCCCTCCGACTCAAGATCCTGATAAAGAGTTCCTCCCGCTGCCACGTTCATGATCTGAATACCACGGCAAATAGCGAGGATCGGTTTCATCGTCTCATTCAGGACATGGCGCGCCAGTGCGATATCCTGACGATCCCGCCGGGGCATCAGGCGCCCGCATTTGCCGTTCGCTCTCTCTCCGTATTCCTGTGGATTCACGTCATGGCCGCCGCTGATAAGGATGCCATCCATCCCTTCCACCATACGCCAGACGGTTTCCATATTCGCACAGATCGGAATCAGCACCGGAACCCCGCCGGCGCGTTCCACGGAATCCACATAATTGTCCGCCACGAAGTGCCACTGCTGCCCTGTGATCCCCATGCATGATACCATGCCTACGTCGTCTTTGTAATCAAAATTGCAGGTAATTCCAATGATCGGCCTTTTCATACGCAGTGTCTATGCCTCCTTTGCGTTCTTTGCATCCTCTTTTTCCATCTCCACATAAGGCTGCCAGCGCTCGGTCTCCCAACGTTTCGGATCTGCGAAATATTCTTCCGTCAGCTCCTTGATCTGTCCGTTGCACAGATACACGCCAATCATATTGATCGCGATATAAATGCAGACAAAGAAGTCAAGATAATTGATCATTCCTTCAATTCCTACGATACCGCCAACCAGGAGGAAGGCCAGGAAAGCATACCGTCCGGGAATCCGCGCTTTCTCGTCGAACAGCTTCGCAAGCTGGTCGCAGCCGAACAGGATCTGCGCCACCGCCGTGGTAAAGCAGAAAAGAGCCAGCGCTACAGAAACGATTCCGCCGCCCAGAGCATTCCCCAGGGTTTGCTGGAAAGCCGTGATGGTATAGACGGAGGTAGAGGCATCGGTCGTCCACACACCGGTCGTCAGAATCGCAAAGCAGGTGATAGAGCAGACGACGATCGTATCAAAGAATACCTCGAAGACGCCCCACATTCCCTGCTGTACAGGATGATTCACATCCGCCGCCGCATGCGTAATGGTGGTAACTCCGGTACCTGCATCATTGGAGTAGATGCCTCGTGCCACGCCCCAGCGGATGCAGGATGCCACGGTAGCGCCCGCGAAACCGCCTACCGCCGCGCGTCCGGTGAACGCATAGCGGAAAATGGAGATGAAGGCTGCCGGCAGAGCCTGAATATTGAGAAGGATAACCGCCAGACCGCCGATTATATAGATCACGCTCATGGCGGGGACGATTCTTTCCGTAAAATCAAGCAGTCTTGTCATACCGCCTATAACGATCAGCGCTGCCAGAATGATGATCACGATCGTCGCAGGAAGCCGCGGGACATTCATGACCTCCACCGTATCTACCACAGATCCCACCTGCGCGGAAGCTGCGATAAACAGCGTGATCGTTCCAAAAAATGCATAGGAAAGACCCATCCATTTCCATCCCGTTGCATCCGTCAGATAATACTGGGGACCGCCGAACCACTGTCCATCTTTTCTGCGGCGGTATTTCATTCCCAGCACCACTTTGCAGTACTTCACCATGCTGGCAAACAGTCCTGTCAGCCACAGCCAGAAGACGCCGCCCGGGCCGCCATAACCGATGGCCAATGCTGTACCTACGATGTTCCCTGCACCCAGTGTCGACGCCAGCGCGCCTGTCACCGCTTTAAAGCCGGAAATACGTCCCTTCCCGCCGTCTCCCGTATTCCGGAAGGCTTTGACGATGATATTTTTCAGGATAAATCCAAGCTTGGTAAACTGGATAAAATGCATCCGGAAGGAGAGAAAAATCCCCCCGCCTACCAGCCAGATTAGCATGGGAATTCCCCATACCCAGTTCGTAAACGCCAAAACCAGATCACTTATTGTCGTCAGGATTGTCATATTCGTTGCTCCTCTCTTCGATTCTTCTCCTGCAGTACGGTTTGCTTCATATACCTGCACACACCCCGGGTTTATGTGCAATCTATACGCTATAAGAATAATCTGTCTGGAGCACCCTTTGTCAATCGTTCAATTTTATTTAATTTCCGTCAAACATGCAGTGCACTTTATTTTTTCTCACAAAACGATCTTTTTTCCTAAAAAAACATAGTGGACTACTACCTTCCTCCTCCCTGTTTCCAGGCCTGGATGCCATACAGTAAAATTTCTTCTCCGTCCACATGCGATTTGTATATATGATGCTTGAGAGTCTTCGTTAGCTTGCCCAACAGCTGCATTTCCAGCTTATATCCGCCTTCCATAAGATCCGTTTGCAGGCAATCTATATTCGATCTGCGATCACTTCCTTCCGGATACTGCCTACAGAGATTTCTCCAGGTGGCAGAGTGAAGAGAAAAGCTCTGAAACACACCAACGATCTGCCCGGAAGGTTTCAGGATATCGTACAATTCCCGCATCTGGCAGTTTTTGTGATACAGGCCGTACTCATTTTCTCCGAACATGCTCACAAACAGATCCACACTCTGCGTGCGAAGCGGAAATCGTTCCGATGCGTCTGCGATGTAAAGAATATCCAGATTCGGATACAGACGCTCTATGTACATCTTGTACCGAGCCAGCACTTCCTCATATTTGTCAATAATAATATACAGACAGTCTTTAGGAAGGTCGGAGAGAAAATTATAAACGAAAAAATATCCATTCACATTCGCTTCGAGAATCACCTGGCGCGAAAGAGATTTGTCTGCCAGTGTCTCCAGCAAAAAATCACTGCATTTTGCACTGGCCACCGTCCATTCTTCTCCGGTATCATGGTACAGCTTCCGGGTCAGATCCGGCGAATCATAGTCTCCGGAATATTCATTCCCTGTACACAGGATCCCATTCACGATCTGCGCCCGGTATCCGCACATACAGGTGAGCTCTCCGCTGTAAATATATTTGCTGCGAATGTTCGCATTGGTGATCTCCAGGGGCTTCCCGCAGCACGGGCAGGCAAGAAGCGAAATAGCTGAGAGCGGTACGCCTCCCGTCTCTTCCACAGATATATCCCGATTTCTCTCCAGCTCTTCCTCCATTTCCGCGATCATCTGAAGGCTGACGTCGATGTCCTGTTTTTCCCTGAGCAGTTCTTCTCTCTTGCTTCCCATCAGTGTCCGAAACTGATCCAGCGTCGAAGACTCGATCATGTTGGACATACGGTTCAGGTAAATGAGTGAACGGATCTCCCTGATATTAAAACGCATCTTCTTCAATCTCAGAATGTAACGGAGATCCTCTTCTTCACGTTCAGAGAAGTCCATCTGTTTGCCCTGCATTCTGGGAGACAGAAGACCAACGCTTACATAATATCTCAACGTCTCCCGCGAGATACTGTACTTTTCCGCAAACTCACCAATTCTCATGGTTGATTCCTCCTCTGAAATATCACTGCGCAGCAGCCACTGCACTGCTGCAGGCAGTTGGCCGTCACTTCACCGCGCATAGCTATCTCCCTAATCTCAAACAGAACGCTTTACAGTAATCTGAGAAAATAACGATTGTATAGAAAATGCTCGGTCTGGGAAAATATATTCCAGGCCATACATTTTACTTACAATCGTTCTGATAATTAAATCATCTCAATCCTGCACCGGTGCTCTTTGTCCTTACGGTTATATCCGATGCCAACCAGGATGATCCTGCCCGTCGTCTTCCTGGGTTCGCCCAGTTTCCCCTGGAATTTCAGGGCATAGTTTTTATCCCTGATCTGCTTCAGAGCAGCTTCAGGCGAATCATCCACTTTCAGTTCAATGATAATGCCATCGTCCGAATGGTTATGGGGATAAAAAATATAATCCACATAACCGATCCCTGCCTGATCTTCACGCTGTATATCGTACTTATTCCGTGCCGCAATGTAAGCCAGTTTCACACTTCCTGAAAGTTCTGCTTCATCATTATACGCTTTCAGAGGGGATTCTGTCGTGTGTACGATAGCCAGTACTTTCCCGACGGTCTCCTCATCCCTGTCATACGTCGCCTGCAGGATACGCGCAGATTCTCTTTCCAGTTCGCGCATGTAATTATATTTTGGCTCGGTTCGGATAATTCTGTCAAATTCAATTTCCAGCTCTTTGTTTGGTATCCGTACACAGCCATCATAAAAATTCAGGTATCCGTACACAGTCATAACCGACAAAATTTCGTCCCGGTATTTTAACTCTGTTGCAGTGGAGGCGTACTCTGAAAGATCTGCTTTGATCGGTTCGCCAGCTGCAAGAAGCATCACAGCGTCCCTTACTCCGTCAATATCGTTCATTACATAGTCCTTCAGCTCTTCATATTCGCCGGCTTTGGACCAGTAATTTTTGATTTTGTTCTGTGTCAATGCAAAAACAACCGAATTAGGATTGTAAACACTGTTTCCGCTATCTGTGCGATATCCGTCGTACCAGTTTGCAAGATCTTCACGGGAGAAAGCAGGGGCGGCACAATTCCTCAGATAACGTTGATACAAATCATCGACTTCCTCTCCAGTAAACCCAAAATATTCGCTGTACATATCGCTGTTCGCCATATTATACTCTGCAAAATGGTTCATCGTGTCACTGGCGGAATACTTTTTGATCGGGAGAACGCCGGTCAGATATGCCATCTCAACATATGCCCTCCCCTTAGTCATGTCTCCCAGAAAAGCTGTGTATTTACCCCTGTCTGATTCTGTGAAATAGTCTTTATGAAAGATATAATCCCATTCATCAAATATCATCAGGAATTTTTCATTATTATGCTCCAGCGATACGGTGCGCAGGATCGCTCCCACAGAATCATCATCATCAATCTCCACATCCGGATACGCCCTGTTCAAATCACGTATCAGGCGTTTTTTGATCTTTCTGATATACTCTGTATAAGAACTGCATTCCGATACATCCCTGCTGAAATCAATATAGATCAGATTGTGCCGGTTCAGATGCTTCACGTATTCCTTATTTCCTGCAATCCTAAGTCTGGAAAAAACTTCTGCGCTGTCCACACCCTTACCAAAATAAGAACCTAACATTGCTGCCACCACGGATTTCCCGAATCTGCGTGGCCTGGTGACAGAGATATAACTGCCCTGCTGTTCAACAAGAGGAATCAATTCTCCTAACAGCTCTGTTTTATCTACAAAATATGGTTTGACCGTTTCTCTTCTGTAAATATCGATGACATCTTCCGGGTTCAGATAATATCCCATCTTTTATCCTTCCTTTCAACGTGACAGCATATTTGTCTGTCGGTTGACTACCCTGTCGTTCTCATCATCATTATAACTGCCCAAAATGTATTTGTCCACGGTCGTCTGACGGTGCCACTGAGTTTTTCATAAAGGCAACCGTCTTAAAAGCTAATCACAGCCACTTTATATTCTCTTCATCTGCTCCTGTAGCGTTTTCCTGGTCTTCTTCCTGGTCAGCTCAGCAAGATTCAGCGCTGTGATATCCACCAGAATAATGCCGGGTTCTTATGATAGCTCACTTCATAGAGCGAAGGTACATGGATGCCGGCTATCTTCTGATTAACAACACCGCCACATCATTAACATTCGTACCAGTAGCTCCCGTGATAATCAGTCCGCCGCTTTTTTCAGTGCATGATATGAGTCATTCTGCTGCAAAACCTGATAAATATCCACTCCGCTTTCTCTGAGGATCCGCCTGGTTTCCACATCCACATAGCCGCCTGCTGCTTCCGTGGGACCGTCTGTTCCATCACTTCCGATGCTGAGCACCGCCGTATCTTTAAGACCGGCGATGCCCTCTGCAGCCGCCAGCACAAGCTCCTGATTACGGCCGCCCTTTCCATTTCCCGATAGATGCACAACCGTTTCTCCTCCGGCGATAAAAGCCAGGCTTTTTTGTCGTTCTGATGACTCTTTGCGATAGCAGCCAGAAAGGCTCCCGCCTCTCTGGCTTCACAGGAGAGCTGGTCTGTCAATATGATTGGCTCATAGCCAAGTTCTTTGCAGCATTCGGCCACCGCGGTGCAGAGATTGCGGACGCTGCCGGTGATAATAGTCTCCACATTACAAAGTTCTTTCGGTGTTTCCTGACAAAGCAGTTCCATGACCTCTCCGCTCACATTCAGCTGATACTTTTCACGTATTGCTAATGCTTCCTCGCATGTAGAAGAATCGGGATATGCCGGGCCGGATGCGATCATATCAAGAGGGTCGCCCAAAATAGCGCTCATAACACTGCTGTAAAACAGTGAAGGTTCACACAGACCTGCAAACCTACCTCCTATCACCGACTACAGGCGCTTACGTATCGTATTAATCTCCACAATGTCCGCGCCGCAGGCCAAAAGTTGTCTGGTTATATCCGCCAGCTCCTCCTCGCTGCACAGCGGTTTCTCAAACAGCGCACTACCTCCTCCAGAGAGCAGAAACAGCACAGTGTCCTCCTTGTGTAGATGACTGACCAGATCAAGCGCTGCCTGCGTTCCTCTGTAGGAATTCTGATCTGGAATCGGATGACCCGCCTCGAAGCAGGTCATCTGAGGAATAATATCTTTAACATGCTTATATTTCGTAACGACCACGCCGGCTTCTATCAGATCACCCATAAAATTAGATGCAGCCTTCGCCATTTGCCAGGCGGCCTTTCCTGCGGCCACCACATATATTTTTCCCGGACCAAACTGTTTTCCGTTCAAAGCCCGGAATACCGCTTCATCCGGTAATACCCGTTTTATCGCTTTTTCAATAATTTTATCGGCATCTTCTCTCAATTTCACACGGGCTCATCCTTTCTTTTTTAAATTGACGACGTTTTATGATGGTGACAAATTCGGACGCTGACGCCCCGGTTCAGAATCCTTTACAGCAATTGGGGAAAATAACGATTATAGGAACTGCCCGGCCCGGGAAAATATCTTCCAGGCCGGGCAGTTTCCCTATTTTTCTTTGCTCTTCATCTGCTCCTGCAGCGTCTTCCTCGTCTTCTTTCGCGTCAGTTC
>JAJQDL010000016.1 GCA_021202235.1 Lachnospiraceae bacterium | reverse complement strand
CAAAATGTCCACAAACAAAAAGTGATGATTTTTCCATCACTTTTTGTCAGGGTTGTGACCTTGCTTCCGTTGCGTTTGGATGCTTTGCTGCCCCGGTGTAATGAACTGACAGAAATATAATCAAACATAAAGAAGCCCCTAAGAATGACGAGTATTTCGCATTCTCAGGGGCTTGCGATTATTTTACACTTTGTCTGTCAGAATAAAGCTGGCCTCAGAACGGCCCGTACCCGATTGCATTGGCGATGACGATCAGGATATATCCGGCGGCGATCATGCAGGCGAAGGTCTTCCAGGCCATTTTGATCCAGTCGCCGTAGTCGATGCCGCAGAGTGAGCAGCAGATCAGGCCGCCGCCGGGCCAGAGCATATTGGTCAGGCCGTCGCCGAGCTGGTAGGTCAGCACCATGACCTGCTGATTGATCCCCAGTAGGGTGCCGAGCGGGCTCAGGACGGGCATCATGATGACAGCCTTGCCGGAGCCGGAGGTGACCAGGAAGTTCAGAGCCGTCACGAACAGCAGGATCAGGGCCAGCGTGATGATGGCGTTCCGGCCTTCCAGTGCGTTGGCCATATAGTAGACCAGCGTGTCTGTGATAGAGCCCTGGTTCAGGAGGACCAGGATGCTGTTTGCCAGACCGATAACGAAGGCGGCGGTCAGTACCTGGGAGACGCCCTGGATGAATAGTTCGCAGAAACGGCTGGGGCTGACTCGGAAGATGATCGCTACGAGGATGGCGAAGACGAGATAGTAGGCAGAGAACTGCCCGAGGCCGAAGCCGAGATTCAGACAGCCATAGGCCAGGAAGAAGATCAGAGCCAGGAACAGCAGGAGCGTGACGCCCTGTTTCCAGCCAAAGGGGGTTTCCTCCACCTGTCCTTCTGCTTTGGCTTTCTCCTGTTCCGCCAGCTGTTTCCGGTAATCGTCCGCGATGTAGCTCTTATTGGGGTCCTTTTTGATCCGGGCGGCGTAGATCAGAACGCTGGCCAGGCCGATGACAAACAGGACGAGGAAAACGATTCCGCGGTACCACATGCCGGAGAAGGTAGGCAGGCCGACAATCTGCTGGGAGACACCGGTCGTGAACAGATTGACCATGCCGCAGGCGAAACCGGCCGTGGCTGCGAACATGATGGTTCCGGCGGCAACCAGACGGTCATAGCCCAGGGATACGATGATGGCGGTGACGATCGGGAAGAAGGGATAGCAGCCTTCACCGGCTCCCATGATATTCATTCCCGCAAAATACAGGAAGAAGATCACCAGGGTGATGCTGCTTTTTCCTTTTGTGAGTTTACTTAGCTTCTGCACACCGCCTTCCAGCGCCTTGGAGTAGGTGAGCAGGGCGAGACATCCTGAACAGATCATTACGTTGGCCATGATGGAGATTCCATTGACCACGCCGGTGTAGATTGAGGTGAAGAAATCCTGAAAACCGATGGGATCCGTCTTCTCAATGAACTGGAAGCTGTCCGGATCGATGACGGTGGTGCCGGATTCATTTTCGATTCGTTCATAAGAACCGCTGGGAATGACATAGGTCATGAAGGTCACCAGGATCATCATGATAAACAGGATGACAAAGACATTGGGCATCTGAAATTTTTTTCGTGGTTTAGCTGTTTCGCTCATAGGTACTTTCTTGCAGCGCGGCTGCAATCCTCCTTTCGTTTTACAAACTGAAATCTTCTTGTGCTCCCGTCTATAGGGTGGCTGCCGGGAGCGGGGGATACGCCTTCTTTCCTGCCGGAATAGATGATGCTGGGGAATCAGACTGTTTTCTCGTAGGAGAGCACTCCGTCCACAAAGGTCTGCTGTACGCTGACCTGATCGATGTCGGAGGGATCCATGGAGAAGATGTCGCGGTCCAGGATCAGGAAATCCGCGTGGTATCCTGCCCTGATTTTTCCCACGTCTGTAAATCCGAGCATGGGAGCGCTTTCAGCGGTATAGAGGCGGATCGCGGTCTCCAGATCGACCCGATGTCTCTGGCCGCAGTCGATACCGTTGTAGCTTCGCCGGGTGACGGCTGCCTTGAGGGTGACCATGGGATCCGAGGGGAAAGCCCAAGAGGTGGCGGGCGCGTCGGTAGAGAAGGCGAAGCGCAGACCGGCGTCCAGAAAATCGGCGATGGGATAAGCGCGCCGGGTTCGCTCCGCACCGATATTTTCCAGATAGGTCTCAATCTCGGCGTACTGGAAGACCGGCTGCGTCACGAAGGCAATCCCTTCGCGGGCGGCCTGACGGATGGCCTCGGCGGACGGCTCGGTCGTGTGTTCCATACGGATGGAAGGAATGGCCGGATCCAGCCACGGGGAGGTTCCGGCGACCAGAGAGAGCGCATTGTCGAGGGTGCGCGTTCCCATGGCGTGAATGGACAGCTGGCAGTGATGGGCGCGGCAGAAGGCCAGGGCGTTCTGAATGTCCTCGTCGGAGTCTACCTGCAGTCCGCAGCTGTCGGAATGCAGATAGGGCTCATAGGACCAGGCAGTCTGGCCGGAGATGCTGCCATCGCCGATGATCTTGATGCCCTGTTTGTGGAAAATGCCGGAAGCCTGCAGCGTGGTCGGTGGGGTCGTGAAATCCTTCTTCTTTTTCGCCAGCTTCCACATGGTGTAACCGGCGATCCTGATTTTAAAGTTCCGTTCGGCGGCCAGCCGGAAGATGGTGTCCTCGTCGTAATCGAGAAATTCTCCCATGTCGGAGGCCGTGGTGACTCCCTGAGAGAGCAGCATATCGTTCAGATCCATGCGCAGATTGGCGACATCCTCCGGCGAAGTGACGGGCTGCAGGTCGGTGGCCAGCCGGCGCGCAT
>JAJQDL010000103.1 GCA_021202235.1 Lachnospiraceae bacterium | reverse complement strand
CTGACGAGGTAGCACCTGATCGCCCGCATGAGCCGCCGGCCGGCCGAGCTCTACCATCTGCATCCCCAGGGGCTCACTCCCGGCGCGCCCGCCGACCTGGTGCTCTTCGCCCCTGACGAAACCTTCCGCCCGGCCCCCTTCGCCTCCCGCGCCACCAACTCCCCCTTCGCGGACTGGGAGCTCTACGGCCCGGTGAAATTCACCCTCTGCGAGGGGAAGATCGTGTACGAAGCTTAATATACAAGAACTGGTACGCAGCGAATGATTCCGAACATCCGCTTCGTACCAGTCCTTCGCGAGAAATGCCGTATTTTCAGCCCGACACATCATGTCTGGTCTCCTAAATGCATAAGATATCCCATACCTCACCGCGGAGCGATCTCTTGCTGTCTTCCTTCTTCTCCCGCTATTTTTCCGCTTCCTCCGTCCGGCGACGCATCCTGCTGCCGGTTCTGCTCGGCGCACTGCTGACCGGCGGACTGTGGTTTTTCTCTCTCTCCGCCTCTGAATCTGCCGTCCCGGCTGCGGCCCGGAAAACGGCAGAAAATGAATATGAAAGTTACGAGGAGAGCTCACTCCGGACTCAAAGTACCTTCGACGCTTTTACGGAGAAGCTGTTCTGTGAAATGGTCTCCGCCAATACGTTAGACCTCCACTATACGCTGGCCGATCCGGAGATCTATGGCATTGAGGAAACGACTGTTACACTGGGATCCGAGTCGCCCGACGATCTCGATGCCTCTTTCGACCGGCTCCGTGAGACGCTGGAGGAGCTGCAGACCTTCTCCTCGGACGACCTGACCGAGGAGCAGCAGCTTACTTACGACATCCTGGAAGCCTATCTGACGACCTCCCTCTCTCTGGAGGAGATATCTCTATATTACGAGGTACTGGCTCCCACCACGGGGATCCAGGTCGAGCTGCCCATCCTCCTGGGGGAGTACGCCTTCCGTAATCTGCAGGATGTAGAAGACTATCTGGCTCTTCTGGAGGACGTGCCCCGCTATTTCAATACAATCCTGGAACGGGAGCAGGCCAAATCCGCGGCGGGACTTTTCATGTGCGACGCTCTGGCGGAATCGATCGCGGAGGACTGTCTTGCCTTCATCGCCGACCCGGATTCCCTGTATCTGGCGGAGCGCTTTGAAGAAAAGCTGACGGAGCTGGGACTCTCCGGCACAGCCCGCGAAGAATATATCGCCCGCCACGAAGAAATCCTGTCCGATTCCGTGCTTCCCGCCTACCAGTCTCTGGCCGACGGGCTGACTGACCTCCTCGGCACTGGACAGTACGACGGTGGGCTCTGCCAGTACCCGGAGGGGCGCGCCTACTATGAATATCTGGTGCGCGCAGGGACCGGTTCCTCCCACAGTGTGGAAGAACTCCGCAGCCTCATCGCCGAACAGCTCGTTTCCGATCTTGCGAACATGTCCGCACTTCTGGAAAAGGAGCCGACGCTCACAGACCGCTTCGGCTCCTTTTCCTTCACACTCACAGAACCGGAAGCGATCCTGCGTGACCTGCAGCAGAAAACTACCGCAGATTTCCCGGCGCTCCCTGAGGCAGACACGGAACCTGTCATCCGCTCCGTCCATTCGTCCCTGGAAGCTTCCAGCAGCCCGGCCTTCTACCTCACCTGCCCGCTGGATGATCTGAGCGAGAATATCATTTACATCAATGAAAGCTCCTCCAGCACCTCCACCACCCGTTTATATACGGTGCTGGCCCACGAGAGCTACCCCGGTCATCTCTATCAGACCGTCTACAGTACCTCCTGCTACACCACGCCCCTGCGGGCCGTTCTCAGCTTCCCCGGCTATTCGGAGGGCTGGGCCACCTACGTCGAACAGCTCTCTTACGGCTGGGACGATTCCTCTGACGTCGACCTGGCTGAGCTCGTCCGGCTGAATTCCTTCGTCGGCCTCGGTCTCTCCGCCCTGCTCGACATCGAGATCCACTACAACGGCTATACCGTGGAGGAGGCTTATGAATTTCTTTCGGACTATATGACCGTCGACGAAGCGACGGTGGAAGCGCTTTACCACCAGATTCTGGGAAATCCCGCCAATTACCTGACCTACTACATGGGCTGTCTGGAAATCCTCGCGCTGCGAGACGACGCCAAAGAGATCCTGGGGGAAAGCTATACGGACAAATCCTTCCACCAGGCAATCCTCACGATCGGCGAGGCGCCCTTTGACGTGCTGCGGGAATATCTGCCGTCGTATTTAGAGTAATTTCTGTTCACTGTGAAAACAGGAAAGCATTTTATGCAACATGCAGACTCTCCTGAAACGTCTCTCTCAAAAAGTCTTGATTTTGCAGCATTCGCCCTCTATAATGAAAATATTATAAAAAACAGCTCACCAATCACCATCAGGAGGAAAAGCCATATGGGTGAAAAACAGCAGATCTTATATATGCAGACCCGGCTTTTACGCCGGGCTTCAGAGGAATGGGATCTGCCCATGCAAACCGTCGCTGCACGGTTTACCCGATTTGGCGTCTTTTCCTACATCGAAAAAGGGTTCGGTCTCTTTCATGTGGAGGGTGACGATGCTGTTCTTGAAGAGATCACTGCCTATCTGAAAAGCAGGGAGGAATCCGGCCTTGAAAAAATTGACTGACGGATTAATTCTATACCACGGAAGTTACTGTGAAGTAGCTCATCCTGACTTGAAACAATGCGCCAAATACAAGGACCTCGGTCAGGGTTTTTATCTGACCACCTCAAAGACACAGGCAGAAAATTTTTCTCGTCTCTCTACCCGCAAAGCCATCGCCAATCATCAAATCCCCGCAAATCAAACCTACGGGATTGTTTCCATTTTTTCATTATCTTTAGATTCCTCCTAGTATAATAATGATGTAGTCGATAAGGACTACTGATTAATAGTTACAAAG
>JAJQDL010000063.1 GCA_021202235.1 Lachnospiraceae bacterium | reverse complement strand
TCTGCATGGTTGATTAGCATCGGGACGAAAGGTTATAATGTCCCAAAAAAGAAGGCAGAGCGGATAAATGAACCTGGCGGAAAGAATACAACAGCTGAGAAAGAAGAAGGGGTTTTCTCAGGAGGAACTGGCGTCGAAGGTCGGTGTATCCAGGCAGGCGGTGTCGAAATGGGAAAGTGGACAGAGTACCCCGGATCCGGAGAAGATTATCCGTATGAGCGAGATTTTTGAGGTGACGACGGATTATCTTCTCAAAGGCACGGAGCCGGTTCCGCAGGGAGAGCGTACGGGGAGCATCGTGCCCTTGTATCTGGGGTGTGCGGTTATCTGCGCGGCCTTCGCCGGGATATGGTCTTTTACGGCGAACCGGTTTAATGTTCATGAGTGCGTCTTTATAACTCTGGCGGGGGCGGCGATTGGTCTGGGGATTGGATTGGTTGTTCAGGTGGTAAGTAAGAGGATGAGCAACAAATAGGGCAGAATTCTTAAGATTTTCTGAATGGAGATAAAGAAGCTTGTTCTGAATTTGTGGGTATGATAAGATGGTGTTGCATATAAAACGATGACGAAAATACTCATAAGCAGATTGCAGGGGGATGAGTGTGATGATGGATATGGGATATGGATTTTTCGGCGGCTTTGACGTGGTATTTATAGTGATGTTCCTGATCGTCATTGGCATCTTTGCGGTGAATATCCTGCGGGGGATCGGTACATGGAATCAGAATAATCATTCGCCGCGGCTGACGGTTCCCGCGCTGGTGACGGCCAAGCGCATGGATGTCAGCCATTTTCAGCACGCAAATGCCGGAGATACTACAGGGGCTCACGGCTATCATACGTCGACCGCTACCTCCTACTATACGACATTTCAGGTGGACAGCGGCGACCGCATGGAGCTTGCGATGGACGGTGCGGCATATGGGATGCTGGCGGAAGGAGATGAGGGGCTTCTGACCTTTCAGGGAAGCCGGTATATTTCCTTTGAGAGAAGCTGACATGGGAGAGGGATCTGGAGCCTGGATTTTGCTAAAAGACAGAGGCAGGGCGAAAGGGGGGCAAAATGTGAAATGCAGGAAGATGATTGCGCCGGTTATCATTACGGTTCTGGTCGTCGTGTATTATATGGTTTATTTTGGCATACTGATCTATCTGCTGGATACGGCCTGGGCGCTTCTGCTGGGCATCATTCCGCTGGCTCTGGCGGCCACGATGATCTGGGTGTGTATTCAGCGAATCAAAGAGATAAGGAGTGGAGAAGAAGATGATCTTGGTAAATACTGATTACATTTCGGGCAAGGAGCTGGAGATGCTGGGACTGGTGAAGGGCAGCACGATTCAGTCAAAAAATGTGGGTAAGGACATCACGCAGGGATTTAAGACGCTGGTCGGCGGCGAATTAAAAGCGTATAACGAGATGATGAATGAGGCGCGCGCCCTGGCGACCAAGAGAATGGTGGCGGAAGCGGAGCAGCTGGGCGCTGATGCCGTGGTTAACATCCGGTATGCATCCTCTGCCATCATGCAGGGGGCGGCCGAAGTGATCGCCTATGGGACGGCAGTGAAATTTAGAGGTGGAGCATGATGTACTTCCTGATGTTTGGAGTCGCTTTTTTCCTTACAATTATGATTGAACTGCTCCTGGGAAAGTTTTTGAAAAAAGGAAAGACATCAGAGAAACAACCGGTGATTTTTTACCGGAATCTGAGTCGCAGAGGGGAATTTATCAGGAGTGTTTCTTTGGCTCCGGTAGCAGTCGCGGCAATCATAGGCGTTCACAGTGCATATGAGTCTTATATGGTTACGGGAGTTTATGTGATTGCAATGATTCTTGCATTCATTTATCAAATAACTGACAGTTATAAAAAATGGAAGAGGGAAGAACGGGAGCAGATGTGAGAACCTTATGCTCCCCTCTTTTTGAAGGGACAAAGAAAATGCCTTGCTTTTTATATCATATATGATATAATTTCGTTAAGGGGGGATGCCAATTTGAATTGGAACATAGAATTATATGCCACTGAAAATGAAGATGAGCCAGTGATGCAATTCCTAAATTCATTATCAGGAAAGCATAGGGCAAAAGCGATTTGGGAGATCGATTTGCTGGAGAAACATGGATTATTCCTGAAAATGCCGTATGTAAAAAATATTCAGGGGGAAAGATACAAAGGTTTAATGGAATTGCGTTACAAAGAGGACTATATAAGGAGGTATGGAGACAATGGCTGAACTGAGAAAATGGAATCAGGTAAGAGGTGAATTGCTGTCTGATCCTGAAACGGCAAAAGAATATGAAGCGTTACGTCCGCAGTATGAGGTCATTTCTCAAATTATTCAGGTGCGAGATGAACAGGGTATTACGCAGCAGGAATTGGCAGAGAGAACGGGCATCAGACAGAGTAATATCAGTCGGTTTGAAGGGGGAAATTATAATCCATCTCTTGAGTTTTTAGCCAGGATTGCCAGAGGATTGGGTATGGAACTGCATATAGAACTGCGTCCTGTACGGTAATATAAGTGACGACAGTCGGAAGCCGCCTCCTTCCCGGACAGCTGAAACAGTTCGCGAAGGAGGCGGTCTTCCGGCTGCCTGTTTTTCAAAAGAATTTATCGGGAAGGCAACCTGGCGGGACTTTTGACGTCTTATTCTGTAGAAGCATAGAAACAGGCTCGATAGAAAGGAAGGCTGAATATGAAAAACACGAAGAAAATCCTCTGTATTTGTATGGTGATGGCGTGGGCGGCCGCGATGACGGCCTGCGGACTCCTGACGGAAGAAAAGACGGTTGAAACGACGGCAGCGGTGCATACAAAGCAGGAATCTTCGGCCGGGACGAACGGGGAGACGCAGTCTGCCGGAAGCGAGACCGAAAATGGCACGGAAGACCCTGCGGAGTCGGGCGCGACCGGGGGAAATACTGATGTCGATGAGACCTTCCGTCAGGCAGCGGCGGATTTCTCCCTGCGCCTCTTTGCAGCGGGGATGCAGGAGGAAGAGAATACGCTGCTGGCGCCGACTTCTGTGTTGACGGCGCTGGCGATGACGGCCAACGGAGCGGACGGGGAGACCCGCAGCCAGATGCTCTCGGTCCTGGGAGACGCGCTGAGCCTGGAGGAATGGAATGAGGCTCTGACCGCCTGGAATGCCGGGCTGCCGGATTCGGATACGGCCAGTCTGAGTCAGGCGAACTCCATCTGGTTTAATTCAGCGGACTGGCTGACAGTGCGGCAGGATTTCCTTGACGAGATGGAAACACTTTACGGGGCAAGCCTCCGAGAGGAGGATTTTGCGGATGCGTCCGCTGTGGAACGGGTCAATGCCTGGATTTCGGAGAATACGGACGGCAAGATCGAGGATATGATCGACGAACTGGATGAGAGCACGGCCTTTCTGCTGATCAATGCCATGTCTTTTGATGCGGAATGGGAGACGCCCTACACGACGGAGCAGATCGGGACGCAGACCTTTACCGGTGCGGACGGCACGGAGAAGGAGGTAGAGATGCTTTTCAGTGAAGAGTATACCTATCTGGAAACAGAGAATGCCGTGGGATTTGTGAAGGATTATGCCGGGGGGTATCGCTTTGTGGTTCTCCTTCCCGACGAGGAGGTTCCCATCAAGGACTATGTGGCGCAGTTGACCGGAGAGCAGTTCCTTGAGATTCTCGATAACGCGCAGACTGTCAGCGTGGAGACCGGTATGCCGAAATTCGAGACGGACTATGCAGCGGAACTGTCGGAGATTCTTAAAGGTATGGGAATGACCGACGCTTTCGATGTAGATCTGGTGGATCTTTCCCTCATGGGAGAGTGCAGCGACGGGAACCTGGTGATAACGCGGGTCCTTCACAATACCACGATTACTGTGGACGAGAATGGAACGGAGGCCGGAGCGGCCACCGCAGTGGAAGTCTGCGCGGAGACAGCGCTCGAAGAGACATATCAGGTTGTCTGCGATCGTCCTTACGTCTACGCCATTGTCGAAGCCGAAACGAACCTGCCCCTCTTTATCGGGACTGTGATGGAGGTCGAGGCAGAATAACCGGCGGCGTGGGGGAAGTCGTGCGAGTGACGGCGTCCAGGCTAGCACTATCTTCTCAGACAGCTGAAACAGTCTTCGAAGATAGTGTTAGCCTGGACGCCTGTTTGTTGCATTGGAATAGAAAAGGGTTTTTGGTATGGCCAAAACGGTTCATGGGAGCCCTGATTGAAGGTTGCAGGTGAAGATTTTTTAGTATATAGTAATGATGAAAGGATTGCTATATGGACATTTTAGAATTACGGGCGCTTTGTTCCCCGAAGCATATAAAAATTACTGTACACGCCGCAAAGCGGCTGGAGCAGAGAGGAATTCTGTTAAAGGATATCATGACCTGTATACAAACAGGTGAGATCATTGAACAATATCCGGATGATTACCCATATCCAAGCTGTCTTATACTGGGACAGAATACGGGGCGCTCTCTGATTCATACTGTTATAGGAATGAATGAAACGGATTTATTTTTGATTACGGCCTATTTCCCGGATACAAATAAATGGGAAGAAGATTTCAAAACCAGGAAGGAGAACTGATATGACCTGCTTTTACTGTAAAGGAAATGTAGAAGAATCGACAACGACCTATATGACAGATTATCAAAACTGCTATATTATTATTAAAAACGTGCCCTGTGAAAAATGTACTCAGTGCGGAGAGGAATATATCAGCGGAGATGTTCTCGAAAAAATCGAGAACATCATCCGTCAGCTAAAAGGTATGCTGCCTGAAATTGCAGTCATTGATTTCAGGCAGGCAGCCTGATATTTTTCGCCCTCTGTTTGGCACAGGGGAGGAAACCATGCGAGTGACGGCGGTCAGGCGCCCACGTTCTTCTCGGACAGCTGAAACAGAGTTGGGGAAGGTGCGGGGAAGCTATGCGAGTGACGGCGGGCAGGTACCCATTATCTTCTCAGACAGCTGAAACAGTCTTCGAAGATAGTGGGTGCCTGCCCGCCTGCTTAAATTCGTGCTTATACCCCCGCGAATTGGAAGATGATACCCACCACGGCGGACAGGGCAATGAAGACGACCGGGTGAACCTTGGGGAAATATTTCTGCCCCAGGAAGAGCAGGACGCCCAGGATGACGGCCTTCCAGACAATCAGGTCACTGAGGGTGCCGGTCTCTGCGTAGGCATCGAGATCCAGCAGGGATACCTTGGCGACGCTGATGCCGGCGGCGGCGATCAGGGCGATGGAGGCGGGCCGCAGGCCGCGGAAGGCGCTTTCCACGTAAGGGTTGTTCATGAAATGGTTCAGGATCCGGGCGACGAGTGTGATGATCACAATCGCCGGTGTGATCAGTCCCAGGGTGGCGATGATGCCGCCGGGTACTCCGGCGGTGGTGTATCCGGCGTAGGTGGCCATGTTGACTCCGATCGCGCCGGGGGTGGATTCCGCGATGGCGATCATATTGGCGACGTCCGCGTGCGAGAACCAGGCTGTCCGGTCCGCCAGATCATAGAGGAACGGGATGGTCGCCAGGCCGCCGCCGATGGAGAAGAGGCCGACCTTCGCGAATTCATAATACAGTCTCAGGAAGATCATGCCTTTGTACCTCCCTTCTGCCCGGGAATCTGCCGAAGCAGGATGCCCGCTGCCGCTGCCGCTACCACCAGAAGGATGGGGGAGAGCGAGGAGAAAACTGACAGGGCAAACACGACAAGGAAGATCACCAGCGTCGGGCCGTCGAGGATGGATTTCTTCCACAGGCGCAGGATGGCATTGATAATGAGCACGCAGACGCAGACCCGGATGCCGGCGAAGGCATTTTTGATGATCGCATAGTCAGCAAAATTGCGCAGGAAGGCGGCGATGATGGTGATGATGACGATGGGAATGCTCACCAGTCCCAGGGTGGCCACGATGCCGCCGGCGAGGCCTTTGCGTTTATTTCCGATGAAGGTAGCCACGTTGACGGCGATGATGCCGGGGGTACACTGGCCGATGGCGAAATAGTCTGTGAGTTCGCTGTCGGTGACCCAGTGACGTTTGTCCACGAATTCCCGGGTGAGGATCGGGAGCATGGCATAGCCGCCGCCAAAGGTGACGGCGCCGATCTGGGCAAAGGTGATGAAAAGCTGCCACAGTTCATTCATAGGAAAGTCTCCTTACATCTTTTCCGGCGCTTCGAAGCCGAGCAGGTCGATGCAGGTGTCGAGGACGCGCAGGGTCAGGCCCAGCAGGGCGATCCAGCCGGCCTGTCTGGCCTGATCCTCTTCGGTCAGGATCCGGTGGTCATGGTAGAAGCTGTTGAAGGCGTCGGAGACCTCGTAGATATACTGGCACAGCTTATGCGGCGCAATGCTCCGGCAGCTGTCGGCGATGATCTCGCCCGCGCGGGCCAGCAGGAGCTGGAGGGATTTCTCCGACCCGTCGGTGGCGGGAAGGAGCTCCGTGGGGAGCGCCGCGGCGCTCTGAGTCTCCTGATATTTATTCAGGATGGATTTGATACGTACCATCGTGTACAGGATATAGGGGCCGGTGTTTCCCTCAAAGGAAATGAAGCGGTCCACGTCGAAGACGTAGTTCTTGGTGGCCTGGTTGGAGAGGTCGCCGTATTTCAGGGCGGCCAGTCCCACGATCTCGGAGGTCTGGCGGGCTTCCTCTTCGGACATGGTGCGGTTCTCCATGATTCTCCGGAAGACAGCCTCGTTGATGTCGGAAATCAGATATTCCAGGCGCATGACGCCGCCCTCGCGGGTCTTGAAGGGTTTGCCGTCCTTGCCGTTCATGGTGCCGAAGCCCAGGAATGTGAGCTTCGTCTCCGGACGGATAATCCCGGCCTTGCGGGCCGTGCGGAAGACCTGGGTGAAATGCATTTCCTGACGCTTGTCGACCACGTAGAGCACTTCGTCCGGATGATAGAGCTTCTCGCGCTCCACCAGCGTTGCCAGATCGGTGGTGGCGTAGAGGGAGGCGCCGTCGGATTTCTGGATGATGCAGGGAGGGACTTCCTTGGTGTCGGTCTCCTCCTGCACGTCAACGACCATGGCTCCCTGGCTCTCGTGGAGCAGTCCCTGATCCTTCATGGACTGGATCATGGCGGGAATATAGGGCTGGGCGTCGCTCTCGCCCTTCCAGACATCGAAATCGACGTTGAGGCGTGCGTAATTTTTCTTCAGATCGGCGACGGAAACGGCCAGGATATGGCGAAACAGGGCATGGTAGCCGGGGTCTCCCTGCTGCAGCTTGACGGTTGCATTGTGGGCTGCCTGCGCGAAGGCCTCATCTTCTTTGGACTTCTTGCTGGCGGTGGGATAGATTTCCTCCAGATCAGAAATGGTAAAAGGAGGCTCTTCGGGGTATGCTCCGGTGTGAGCAGGATCGAAATAGGGAAGCTCCGGCTGGCGCAGGCGGGTTTCCTCGATGATCAGACCCATCTGCAGGCCCCAGTCGCCCAGGTGTACGTCGCCGATGACGGTATGGCCGGTGAAACGGTACAGACGTTTCAGGCTCTCGCCGATGATGGCGGCGCGCAGGTGCCCTACATGCAGGGGCTTGGCCACGTTGGGGCCGCCGTAGTCGATGACGACCGTTTTCCCTTCGCCGAAGGCCTCACAGCCGAGACGCTCATCGTCCTGCATTTTCCCCAGATACCAGACGGTGAAATCCTTTTTCAGGGTCATGTTGATGAAGCCCGGCTTCACGACTTCGATCTTCTCGAACAGGGGGCTGTTCCCCAGCTGAGAGACGATCTCCTGAGCGATCTGAATCGGGGCTTTGTGATATACTTTGGCGGCGGCGAGGGCGCCGTTGCACTGATATTCGCACAGATCGGGGCGGTTGGAGAGCACGACCTTCGCCAGCTTCGTGTCAACGCCGCAGGCAGTAAAGGCGGTTCCCAGCTCGTCCGTGATCAGTTCAAGTATGGTTTTCATGTCATTTCCTCCTCGTAATGAGTCACTTCATTCTAATACGGAGACAGGGAAAAATCAAGACAGGCCGGGGAAAATCCCCGCAGACTTTGGGCTTTCCCTGAAGGCAGCCGGAAATAAAGGGTGTTTTTTGTCGAACGGATTTTCGGCGGGAAGCGGGGGAAAGACTTGACGGCGGGAGAACGGGCGTCTTATAATGCCAGATGCGGTGGTGTGGGTTCCAAATGACTTTGCACCGCACGCGTCGAGGAGGTGATGGAGTGATTCACGTGTTTGTCTGTCCCGGCTGCCGGGCGGTTCGTCTGGTCTCCCGATATCGCAGCGCCTCCTGTCTGGTCTGCGGTACGGCTATGGTACCCAGCGAGATTCCCTATCTGCGGTGGACAGAACTGGATGAGGAAGAGCGGCGGCGGGCCGCCGAGAGGCAGGCGGAGAAAGCCCGGCGCACATGTTAAAGGGGGAAGACAGCTTAAACAGGGTTCGAGTGACGTCGTCCGGAAGCTGACGTCCTTCTCAGACAGCTGAAACAGGGTTCGAGTGACGGCGGTCGGAAGGCCACGTCCTTCTCGGACAGCTGAAACAGTCCTCGAAGGAGGTGGTCTTCCGACCGCCTGTTTGGATATAAATCTTAAGAATATCTTCAGGATTATGGGGTTGCCGGAGGCAGCCCTTTTTGGTATGCTCTAACTGTATTAAGACAGATGGTACACCTTCTGTGCGAAATTTTTCGCGGGGGGGGGTATCGGAAAGGAGCGAAGGATGTTTCAGATCGATGTGATGAGCCGGAAGCCCGTATATGAGCAGCTCGTTGATCAGGTGGAACGATTTATCCTCCGGGGGGTCCTGAAGTCCGATGAGCAGCTCCAGTCTGTGAGGAGTCTGTCCGCAGACCTTGCCGTCAATCCCAATACCATACAGAGAGCTTACTCAGAGCTGGACCGGCGGGGCGTGGTTTACTCTGTCCCGGGCAGAGGCTGTTTTGTCAGTGAGGAGGCTGTGCAGCGTATCGGCGACCGCAAGAGGAGTCACCTGGATGCGTTTACGGAGGAGGTGCACGAACTGGCTCTGGCCGGCGTGGAGAAGGAAGTCGTGATCCACTGCGTGGAGGAAGCGTACGAGGAAGGAGAGATATCATGATTCTGGCTGAGAATCTTACGAAGAAGTTTGATGATTTTACCGCGCTGAATCAGATGCATTGTCGGATTCCCGAGGGCTGCATCTACGGAATGGTGGGTTCGAACGGGGCTGGAAAGTCTACATTTCTGCGTCTGGTGACGGGTGTTTATCAGGCGGATGGAGGTCGTATTCTGATTGACGGCGAGCCGGTGTTCGAGAATCCGAAGATCAAGGAGCAGATCTCCTATGTGCCTGACGAGCTGTTTTTCATGAACGGTGCCTCGATCAACCGTATGGCGAAGCTGTATGAAGCGGTCTATCCGAAGTTCGACCGGGGACGCCTGGAGTATCTGACGAAGACCTTTGAGCTGGATCCGGGCAAATCGACGAACAGCTTTTCCAAGGGCATGAAGCGCCAGGCGGCGATCATTCTGGCTCTGTCCTGCCGCCCCCACTATATGTTTTTCGATGAGACCTTCGACGGCCTGGACCCGGTGATGCGAAACCTGGTAAAGAAGCTGATCCGCAAGGATGTGCTTGAGAATCATGCGACTGCGAGCATTAACTCCCATTCACTGCGGGAGCTGGAGGACATCTGCGATCAGCTGGCGCTGCTGCACAAGGGTGGCGTGGTGCTGGAAAATGACGTGACGAACCTGAAGACGGCGCTGTTTAAGCTGCAGGTAGCTTTCGATCATGATTTCAGCGAGAAGAGTTTTGAAGGTATCCCGCTGTTGCACTACAGCCGGCGCGGCTCGGTGGCGACGCTGATCGTCCGGGGCGAGAAAAAAGGAGATCACGGAACGGGTGTCGGCTCTGCGTCCTCTCCTGCTGGATGTGCTGCCGCTGACGCTGGAGGAAGTATTTACCTATGAGCTGGAGGCGCTGGGGTATCATTTTGATGTGACCGGCTACGATTTTGACGGGGAGGAGGGGAAGAAGGCATGAAGAAGAAATTCTTTGACATCAATCTCTACCGGGACGCGATTCGTCAGACGCGGATGATCGGTCTCCTGTATACGCTGATTCTTTCTCTGGAAGCGGTGCTGGTGCCGATCGGGAGCGTGCTCTCCATACAGTCCATGGACTACGCCGAATACACCGCGTCCAGCGTCGGGCTGTGGGATATGCACCCGCTGGTGGTTCTTACCTTCTGTGCGATGGCGCCGTTGCTGACGCTGCAGATGTTTGATTTCCTTACGAAGCGGAATGCCAGTGATTTTTATCACAGCATCCCGCAGACGCGGACCTGTCTGTTTGTGAGCTTCACTGCCGCGGCTCTGACCTGGAGTCTGCTGGCTCAGTGGGGGACGACGATCCTGGCGATGGCGGTGCACGGCTGCTTTCCGGCGTACTTTTCTGTGGTGGTGCGCTCGACCCTCACCATCAGTGTGCAGATCTCAGCGGGCATCCTCTTCGTGGTGGGGGCGGCGCTGCTGGCGGTGACGCTGACGGGCACATATTTTACGAATTTCGTGGTCACACTTCTGATCATTTTTGTGCCCCGGGGGCTGATGCTGGTGGTTCAGCAGGCGGTGGGGAGCACCCTGACCATCGTGAACAGCGACCGTTACCTGACGTTTCTGGGAAACGGCTGGAATGTGGTGACGGGAGGTATCTTCGGGCTTTTCTTCTCGTCGGAAACCAGTGTTTTTCTGAACTTCCGGGCCGGAGCCTACACGGCGGCGCTGGGCATCCTGTATATGATCATTGCCTGTGTGCTGTTCAATCGCCGGAAGAGTGAGACGGCCGGAGAGGCGGCGGTCCATCCGAAGGTACAGCTGTTTTTCCGTCTGATCCCGGCGCTGGTGATCAGCCTGATTCCTGACGTCCTGATTTTCACCTTCATGGCGGAGCAGGAGAGTGTGAACAGCGAGGACATATACATTTTCTTCATTTTCTATCTGGTTGCGGTGCTGACGTATTTCCTCTATGAGCTGATCTCTACCAGAAAGATCAAAAATCTGGTGAAGGCGGTGCCGGGACTTGCCGTGCTGCTGGCAGTGAATCTTCTGCTGATCTTCGGCATGTACGGGATGCAGCGGAGTGTTCTCTCCTACTGCCCGGAGGCGGAGGAGATCGATTCGGTGTCGGTCGGCAGCGAGAGTGTGTATGTCTGGGGGGCCAGTTTCAGCGAAGAGTACGACGGTTATCTGACCAGTCGTGCTTCGGAGATCCTGCTGACGGATACGGAGACGAAGGAACTGATCGCCACCCGTCTGGCGGAGTCGATCGCCTATGACTCTTCCAGCGAGGTGCGTGAGAGTACGACCACGGCCTACAGCAGTCGGGAGATCGCCATCCGGGTAAATGGGCGGACGACGTATCGGTATATCCATTTCAGCCAGTCGGATATCCGTAATCTGGCGGAAAAGCTGCTTGCCAACGATGCCATGCAGGACATTTATATGAATCTTCCCGACAGCGGCGACACGAATCTCTCCCTGTACTGCGACAGTCTGGGCAATGCGGGTGCAAAGAAGGTCTATGAGGCGCTGCAGGAGGACATCGCGGAGATGGGATTCACAGAGTGGTACAGCTATTGCACGAATGTTTCTTATACTACGTACTATGCAAATCTGTCCATGGTATACACGGAAGATGGCAGGAAGACGGCGGAGAATTTTGTGATCTCTGACGTAACGCCGCGGGCTGCCGCGGCCTGGCGCGAGGCTCTGTGGGAGACGGAGGATCAGACGAGCCAGAGACAGCAGCTGGTGACCATGCTGCAGACGCTGTATGACCGGATTCTTGCGGAAGACGATATAGAAATTTCCTACGCTTACTGTGAGATGCTTCTGGGAAGTGCCGGTCAGGAAGCAGAAGCGAGCTATGTCATCGGCGGTGAAGGTGCAACCGGAGCAGGGGAAGCGTACTACTCGATTGAGGATTTCACCGGGGAACAGGTGGCGGCACTGCTTGCTCTGGCTGAAAGTCAGCAGAACGTGGCGCTGTCCGGCGAGGATGGATACATTCACCTCTATATGACTCTGGAGTATTATCTGACGGAGGAGGAGACCGAGGAGGCCTACGAGGAGACATATACAGAGGGGGCGACGGAGGTTGTGAGCTTTGATACGCTGAACGGGCTCTATGTAGATGTATACCTGGCAATACCGGAGGATTTCGATACGGCGCTGTGGGCGAGCCTGGCCGACGAGACGTGAGATCCTGCCATCAGAGAGAAATATTCCTTCAATGTAAGGCCCCGGCAGCATAGTCTGCCGGGGCTTTTCAGACGAAGCACAACGTGAAAATTGGTTGAATATATGCACAAGTGGGATTGCAGAGGAGGGGAAATCTGTGCTATACTCCTTAATCGGAGGTTCCCCGCACGGAGCGGGAAATCCGCGAAAGGAGCCCGGTTATGGGAAAATATTTTGGCACAGACGGCTTCCGCGGTGAGGCCAATGTGAATCTGACAGTACAGCATGCCTTCCAGATCGGACGTTTTCTGGGATGGTATTACGGAAGAGAGCATAAATGCAAGGTAGCCATCGGTAAAGACACGCGGCGCAGCAGCTACATGTTTGAGGATGCGCTGTCGGCGGGCTTTACTGCTTCGGGGGCGGATGTGTATCTGCTCCACGTGACGACGACGCCCAGCGTGGCCTATGTGGTGCGCACCGAGGAGGATTTCGACTGCGGCATTATGATCTCCGCCAGCCACAATCCCTACTATGACAACGGCATCAAGATCTTAAACGGCCGCGGGGAGAAGATGGAGGAGACCGTCATCGAGGAGATCGAGCGCTATCTGGACGGGAAGATGCCGGAAGCTCCGCTGGCGACCCGTGAGAACATCGGCTGCACGACCGACTATTCGGCAGGGCGGAACCGTTATATCGGTTATCTGATCACCCTGGCGACCCGTTCCTTCAAGAACAAGCGGGTGGGCCTGGACTGCTCCAACGGCAGCGCCTTCACGATCGCCAAGAGCGTTTTTGACGCCCTGGGAGCCAAGACCTATGTGATCCACAACGAGCCCGACGGTACAAACATCAACCGTGACTGCGGTTCCACACATATCGAGGCGCTGCAGCAGTTTGTCTTTGACCATCAGCTGGATGTCGGCTTTGCCTACGACGGCGATGCGGATCGCTGTATCGCCGTGGATGAACAGGGACACGTCGTCGACGGCGACCGGATCCTCTATCTCTGCGGCCTGTATATGAAGGAAAAGGGGCAGCTGGAGACCAACACCATCGTGACCACCGTGATGTCCAACCTGGGCCTGTACAAGGCGCTGGACAAGGCGGGCGTGGGCTATGTTAAAACGGCTGTCGGCGACAAATATGTTTACGAAAATATGCTGGAGAACGGGCATCGTCTGGGCGGCGAGCAGTCCGGACATATCATTTTCAGCAAATATGCTTCGACCGGCGACGGCATTCTGACCTCCCTGAAGATCATGGAGGAGATGCTGGAGCGCAAGCAGCCGCTGAGCCAGTTGGCGGCGCCGGTGACGATCTACCCGCAGGTGCTGAAAAATGTTCGCGTGTACAGTAAGCCCGAGGCGCAGAACGACCCCGACGTCCAGATGGAGGTCGGCAAGGTGGCGGCTGAGCTGGGCGACAATGGCCGCATCCTGGTGCGGGAGAGCGGTACCGAGCCCGTGATCCGCGTCATGGTGGAGGCCGAGACAGCCTCGATCTGCGAGGCACAGGTGGACCGCGTGATCGATGTGCTGAAACGGAAGGGACACGTGCTGCCGGAGTGACAGTACGCTGTGAATTATGAGAGGGAGAGATAATGAGCAATTGGATGAAAAATCTGCGCCGGGTAGAGCCCTATGTCCCGGGCGAGCAACCCCGGTCCCTGGAGGTCGTGAAGCTGAACACCAATGAGAACCCTTACCCGCCGGCCCCTGGCGTGGCGGAAGCGCTGCATCATCTGAACACGGATACCCTGCGCCGCTATCCGGCGCCGGACTGCGGCATGCTGACCGAGGCGCTGGCCCGCCGGTACGGCGTGGCGCAGAATCAGGTGTTGGTGGGCGTGGGCTCGGACGATGTGCTGGGGATGTCCTTCCTGACCTTCTTTAACTCGGAGAAACCGATCCTATTTCCCGATATCTCCTATGCCTTCTACGAGGTGTGGGCCGATCTGCTGCGGATCCCCTACGAGAAGCAGCCGCTGGACGCTTCCCTGCGTCTCGTGCGCGAGGACTATTATAAGGAAAACGGAGGCATCGTCTTCCCCAATCCCAATGCGCCCACCTCAATCCTGGAGCCGCTTTCCTTCGTGGAGGACATCGTCTCCCACAACCCGGACAGCGTGGTGATCGTGGATGAGGCCTACATCGACTTCGGCGGCACGTCGGCACTGCCTCTGATCGAAAAATATGACAATCTTCTGGTCGTGCAGACCTTTTCCAAGTCGCGTTCCATGGCAGGCATGCGCATCGGCTTCGCTCTGGGTAGCCCGGCACTGATCCAGGCTCTGAACTCGGTGAAGAATTCCTACAATTCCTACACCATGAGCCAGGCGGCTCTTGAGACTGGTACGGCGGCGCTGGCGGATGAAGAATATTTCCGGGAAACCATTGACAGGATCATACAGACCCGGGAGGAGGCGGTACAGCGTCTGGCGGCGCTTGGCTTCTCCGGCCCTGCCCCTATGGCGAACTTCCTCTTCGTGACGCACGAGCGCATCCCGGCCCGGGAACTCTTCGCGGCCCTGCGGGAGGCGGACATCTTCGTGCGCTACTTCGACAAGCCGCGCATCGACAACTATCTGCGCATCACCGTGGGCACGCCGGAGCAGATGGAGAAGCTCTATACATTTCTGGAAGAATATATGAAACAGTGACGATGAGGCGGCGGGCCTGCGGAGGAACGCCCCCGCCGCCCATCGATTTATAACTAAAAAATATCAGATAAACTTAAAAAAAGTGCTTGCAAAAATGAGGCTCGTCCACTATAATATCATTCGTGCCAAATGATGGGCTATCGCCAAATGGTAAGGCAACGGACTCTGACTCCGTCATTTCAAGGTTCGAATCCTTGTAGCCCAGCGCAGGAGACCCCGGGAGATATTCTTCCGGGTTTTTTATTTGAGAGGCTATGCTCTAAAATAAAGAGAAGTTCAATGGATCGTTGTCTTTGAAAGCTGAGAATGTGATTCTGGAGCCGATAGGGGCTCTATTTTTTTACCTAATTTCAAAACAGATTATTCATGGACATCATATGTCTACTTCACAGGGTATACTCAGGACAGTTGCAATAAGTTCCTTGAACTGTATCACAGAATCGTGTGACGACAGTTTAACAGAAACCGAAGAAAGGAAAGGTGAATCAGATGAAAGACAATGCAGTGATTAAGAAAACAGGCGGTATCGTGGCGATATCTATGATGCTTGGTATAATGGGAGGCATGGCGGCGAAGCATTTGCTGCAGCCGGATTATGTGGTTGATGTATATGATGAAGAGGGGAACTTGCAGGGACATGAGATAAAACGGAATCCGGTCAAGAGCTGGCTTGTAAGTTTGAGAGAGAATGATTTTTAACAGAATCCGGAAGAAAGACGATTCAGAGGATAGATAAATTCTGTAATGAGAATGTAATGGCATAAAACAGAATCACATGGGAATCAGGAGGAAGAAATAGAAATGAAAAAAGAGAAAAAGAAAGGCGGATGCCTGAGCACGATCTTGAAGTTTTTGGCGGCATTTATTGTGGTATTCTTCATCATGGCTCTGCTTGATGGCGGAGATAGTGATACGAATGCTACCACTGCAGCTGTTGAAACTCCAGCAGAAGAATCAACGGAGGTGGAGACTACTGTTGGGGAGACGACGGTACCGGAAACAACTGAAGCAGAGACTACAGTGGAAGAAGCTATTGAAACCATAGAAACGACGGCTGTTGAAACCACTAAAGAAGAGACTCCAGAGGTTACAACAGAGGCTCTCAGTGAGATTGAGCAGATGCGGAATTATCTTCTGCAATTCGATGGAGCCGAATATTTCGTCTATGATATGGACGATGATACTCTTACAGAAACTTACGAGGCATTCTATAGCTTCATCCATTTGAACTGGGATGATGATATTGATATCGACGCATGTAGGACACGTCTCTATGATTCTGAACATGCCATCTATACGGAGGAGCAGGTAGATGGCTACACTGACTATGAAGTCATTGACTTCAACATTACTCTGGAAGAGGATTATTGGGCTCTTGAAATCCAGGAAAATCCTGGACTTGTTGCCACTGAGCTTACATATGATAATTTCAGGGATTGGTATAGATCTGCTTCTGTCGGTGACAAAGTCACTATGAGCAGGGTATATGTTTTTATTGTACACGATAATTATGTGTATGCTTACATGTCCGGTACTGCTGACAGCGAGTGGTTTTATATACTGAATATCGATACATCAAAACTGCTCGAAAGTGATATCATTTCTGTTGAAGCTACCTATTCCGGGTCTTATAATGATAAACCCAGTTTTGAAGTAACTTCGTGGAGCTTCGTAGAATAATATGGGAGGGTGGTTAATGGGAGTGTTGTGAGGAAGGATGAATTTCATATTCCATCAATCCGCCTTTTCCATTCGTTTAGTATGGTACTGCTATACTGTAATGCGCAGAGCCATATGTCGGTGAGGGGATGGAAGAGGCGGTATCGTCGAAAAAGGGGATCTGGGCGCGAAGATGCAGAAGAATCAGAAGAACTCATTGTGCAGTTATAAATCCTGGTTGTGTAAATGGCGGAAAGTATGGATTTTTCCTGGAGAAACACTTATAATGTATACATAAAGATGATTCCTCGGGCAATAATCCGGCTAACGCTGGAATACGAGGAAGGGCATTTCATCCAAACGGGTAGAAGGGAGGTGCTGATATGCCTCAGACCATGCAGAGTATCATGGAAAGGTATATTTTGGAAGTGAGACGGATTTATGGAAACCATCTCCGAAAGATTATTTTATATGGGTCATATGCCCGTGGTGATTTCAGGAAAGATTCGGACGTAGATGTTATGATCTTGCTGGATTTGTCTGAGGAAGAAATTAAGAATTACAGACATCAGCTTTCTGATATTACGTTTGATTTCAATATGGACTATGATATGGATATCAAACCGATTGCCAAAAGTGAAAGCCATTTTATGAAATGGGTACAGAATTATCCGTTTTATGCCAATATTAATCGGGAAGGAATCGTTTTGTATGGAGCAGCATGATATTGGAACGAAAGAAGATCTGGTGTCATACCGGCTGGAATCGGCAAAGGAATGCCTGGAATCCGCAAAACTTTTGATGGAAGCAGGGCACCTGAAAGCGGCGAATAACAGAGGCTATTATGCTATACTCCAGGCTGTCAACGCCGTTCATGCGGTACATGGTGATGCTTATAAGAGACATAAGGATGCGATTGCGAATTTTAATAAAGAATACGTGAAAACAGAGGTTTTCCCGCGAACCATGGGAAGAAGAATCGCACAGGCTGAAGAGATTCGTCACGAGAGTGACTATGATGATTTTTACATTGCCTCAAAAGCGGAGGCGGAGGAACAGATTGCTACGGCAGAAGAATTTATCAGCATGGTAGAGGATTACTGCAAGCGGGAATGCTAATGCTTCGGTGCAGATAATGTAAAGTTATGCCTGTGAAAGGATGGTTGAGATACCATGGCATTGGCGGCAATGGACGAATATAAAATATCAGTAGAAAAGCAGCAGTTAGAGATTCGTGAGAAGGTTCTTGAAGGGTTGGAACAGGTGCGAATGGGAAAAACGAAAGATTTTAATGCTGTCTGCGATAGGTTGGAGAATGAATATAAAAGGAATTATTGAAATACAGATCGCAGTAGATATCAGTACGACAAGCCACAAATATTGGCGATAGGTCAATTCATAGGTCAATTTCCCAGGCACCAGCCTGAAAAGTATCGTAAAATAAAGGAAAATCGGGTGAGGGACAACGAACTTAAGACTCCGTCATTTCAAGGTTCGAATTCTTGTAGCTCAGCACATGAGACCCCGGGAAATATGCTCCCGGGGTCGTTCACTTCTGAAAATACAAAGCGTTCTCAAATTCTTCTGTAATTCAATGAAAATTCACTTGATTATGTGCAAATATTGCTTGAACGCCTCATGCAATCATAGTAAAATGTAGAAATACAGGAATGTTTCTTCGATAATTCAGATTCCCGGTACAGGAAGAAAAAATAAAAACGCGGCGACAAAATATGTCCATGCGGTGCGATATGATAACGGCATCGGAGGTATACGATCATGGCAGCTGGCTCAGAGGATAAGGCAGGGAGAATCCTTTCTATTTATTCGCGTCTGAAAGAAGGACAAATCGTGAATAAGGCGCAGGAGTGTGCGGCCTATGGGGTCAATGCGCGCACCATCCAGAGGGATGTCGCGGACATTCAGAATTTCCTGCAGGAAAGAAAGAGCGAGACGGGAGAGGAACAGGAAATTGTGTACGATAAGGCGAAGGGCGGTTATCGTCTGATCACAAAGACGGAATCGCAGCTTAAGCCGAAAGAACTGCTGGCGGTGTGCAAGGTCCTGCTGGAAAGCCGCTCTCTGCTCAGGGAGGAAATGTTTCCCGTGATCAACAAGTTGGTCGATGCCTGTGCCGACGAGAAGGATAAGAAGCTGCTGAAAGCGTACATCGGAAATGAGATGCATCACTACATCGAGCTTCATCATGGTACGAAGCTCCTGGACAGGCTGTGGGAGCTGGAGAGTGCCGTCAGGGAGCAGCGATACCTGCGGATTCGCTATAAGAAACTGAAAAATCAGGAAGTGGTCACGCGAAAGGTAAAACCGGTGGGTGTGATGTTCTCTGAGTTTTATTATTACCTGACTGCATTCATTGAGGACATTGATCGGGAGAAAGCATTCCAGAACCCGGACGACCCCTTCCCGACGATCTATCGCGTGGACAGGCTGGAAGAGGTAGAAGTCCTGGATGAACATTTCCGGGTTCCCTACGCAGAGCGGTTTGAAGAGGGGGAGTTCCGCAAACGCGTACAGTTCATGTACGGCGGACGGCTGCAGCGGGTGACTTTCCGGTATTCCGGGCCGGACATCAACGCAGTGCTGGACAGGCTGCCGACCGCGGAAGTCCGCGAGGAAAAGGACGGTGTGTATACCGTGACGGCGGAGGTGTTCGGGAAAGGAATTGAAATGTGGATGAAGAGTCAGGCGTATATTGAGGTGTTGGAGCATTAAGAAGGAGAAACCTCTGGAAGGGGATCGCAAAAATGATTACATTTATCCCGCCCTATATGGGGGAGGAGATCAAAAGCAGCGCAGAGAAAAAGATGTTTGAAGTTCTTGAAAATCTGGATATGAAGCATGCGTATGTGCTGCATTCTCTGGGATTGCCAAAACATCACACAAAGATTTATGGAGAAATAGATTTCGTTGTAGTATGTGACAGGGGCGTTGCGTGTCTTGAGATTAAGGGCGGCCGTGTAGACTGCCGGGGTGGAATATGGTATTTTACGGATCGGTACGGTGTGGAAAGAGAAAAAACAGAAGGACCGTTTGCGCAGGTGACCGGAAATATGTTCAGTCTGCGTACCAGTCTGAAAAACAGATTCCCGGATAATCGCCATATGAAAAATGTGCTGATGGCCTGTGGTGTTGTATTCCCGGACATTTCTTTTACTGCGTCATCTGAGGAGATTATTCCGGAGATCGTCTATGACAGGCGGACGCAGGATATCACCGGCTATATGCAGCAGATTTTTGATTACTGGGAGAATCGGCAGCATAGAGAGGCAAGCAAGCTGTCTCCGTCGGATATGGAAATGATTGTCAGTTATCTTCGCGGTGAATTTACCTTCATTCCCCGGCTTGGAGATCGTCTGGAGAGTGTGGAACGGCGTCTGATCAGGCTGACTGCTGAGCAGGCGCAGCTTATGGAAGCGCTGTCTCTGAATGAGCATCTCCTGATCGAAGGGAGCGCGGGAACGGGAAAGACGCTGCTGGCGGTTGATTTTGCCGTAAAGCGGGCACAGGCTGGCGACCGGGTTCTCTTCCTTACATATAATAAGAATCTTTTCAATGACATCCAAAGACAGACGCAGGAGACTGCAAATCTGAAGGTGATCAACATCCATGCATTGTTTGGTGAATATGTCGAGGTGGATGCAAAAATCCTGCAGGAGAATCCGCAGAATTATTTTTCGGAGATCCTTCCGGAAGCATTTTATGAATATATAAAAAACATTTCGGAGACAGAACGTTCTTCCTTACAATACGATCTGATCATTATGGACGAAGGGCAGGATATCATACGTCCTGTTTATCTGTATTCTCTGGACTATCTGTTGAAAAACGGTCTGGAGAACGGAAGATGGGCTGTCTTCTATGATGGGAAGCAAAATATTTATAACCCTGAATATCCTGATGGCATGGAGCTCCTTCTCTCTTTCCCGTGTACGAAATTCCGCTTGTTTGTAAATTGCAGAAATACCGTGCAGATCGGCATGTATACTTCCGAAGTGAGCGGTATCGCGGCCGGTGATTTCATCCGGGAGATTGGCGAGGAGGTTCAGAGGATCGTTTATACCGGAGAGGCTGATTTCCGCAAACAGATCAAAAAGATCCTGAATGTTCTTCGCACGGAAAAGGTGGCCATGCAGGACGTCACGTTCCTTTCGCCGAAAAGATATGTGAACAGCCGTCTGAGCGCGGCGGCCATTGCAGTGGCAGATATCAGTGGCGGGGAAGACGCCGGTCCGGAACTTCCACATTTTGCTACGATACAGGGATTTAAGGGACTGGACTCGAAGATCGTGATCCTGGTGGATGTAGAGGACATTCGCGAGGAACAGTATGCTCAGTTCATGTATATCGCGGCGACGAGGGCGAGGACACTGCTGTATGTGGTGGAGAGGGATGGATAAGGTATCCATGAAGAGGGAACTACGCTAATTCAAGTGCCCGCTGTTATGGGTAAAGTATAGAAAAAAAGGTAGGTAAAGAGCTATAATTACAAAAGATTACAGAATGAACAAGAAACAGGTTTTAGAATTGTTTGAGGAATTTGTTCAAGCTTGTGAAAGTGCGGGCAAAACTGTTGATTCAAGTCTTATGGAACGTAAGCGTTTAAATTTCAGGCGGTAGAATTACCGTACCACTCCATTTTTGAAGTA
>JAJQDL010000125.1 GCA_021202235.1 Lachnospiraceae bacterium | reverse complement strand
AATCCTTCCTTCATCTCTTATCTCTCCTTTAACCACGCCGGATCGGTCTTCTTCTCCCTCTGATACTGCAGCTGGGACTCGATCATGGTATCCAGATACTCCGTCGCCTCCGGTCCGTTCAGCGTGACGATATGGCTGCGGTCCCGCCAGGAGCAGAGACCGATGCAGGTATCCGCCGCCCCGGTTTCCAGGCAGTCAGAAACGCGAACCATGCGGGATTTCAGACGCAGGATCGACCGGGCCGCCCGCCGCACGGTCTCCGCATCATTCATACACGTTGAAAAGATTACGGTCTCCCACTCCTCGGGGACCCGCTGTCTCCCATAGGTCAGCAGTTCTCCCTCCGGATTCAGGATGTGCCCCTTCTCACTGACGGGAAGCATATCTCCGACGGCCAGTCCGCCGCAGGATACCTGCGCGAACCCTTCCCTGCAGCAGGGAATCAACCGGACATCGTCCCGCAGCGGCACACCGTCCAGCGCCAGCCAGCCGAATTCCTGGCAGCCGTAGAGATCATGCACCTGCATGCCGGGAAACTGTGCTGCCGTTTCCGGCAGCTCCGGATCCAGCGGACTTCCGGCCACCAGAAGGATCAGACCCTCCGGCACTTCGGCGGCAAGCCCCAGCTTCCGGCACTGCGCCAGCACGGCGCGCAGGAAGGAGCTCTCCCCCACGACAGCCGCCGGTTTCTCCCGGCACAAAGCCGCAATCAGGGCATCCCGATCCGAACGAAGCGGAAAGAACCATTCGATTCCTTCCTGCGCCAGTCCCTCTCCCCAGAACACATTCACCAGCGGTGCATAACTCACCAGCAAACGGTTCCCCGGACGAAGACCGACCCGCTCAAGAACTCTTCGTGTCGCTTCCATCCGTCCCGGCAGTTCCTCGTGCGTGATCCCCACCGGCGTCTGAAACGCGGTAGAACCCGTTGTGTAAGTGGTCGCCGCCAGGTTCAGGGGCGTGTGGATCTCCTCGATCACATGCGCCGCCGTGGGACCGCCGATCCCCTTCTGTATGAGCGGTCGGCGGGGCATCTCCGACAAAATCGGCGCCGTCCCGAACTGCGCGACGCTCTCCTCCAGTTCCTCCAGAATGTTCGTCATCCGGGTTCCCTCCTTCTTCAAATATTCCCTCAACGATGTCATATGATGTTCTGATCAAAGCCCTGCAGAACGAACCCGTTTTATGACAATGCGGAGCCTTATGAGCCCCGCATCGCACTTTTCATGATATAAGCGGCAAAAAACATTTTGTCGCCGTATGCACGGATTGCTTCATGCTAATGCACGCTCGCAATTCTGTCATCCATTTACAGGTAGTTCTCAGCCACTGCCTCATACTCTTCCTGCAGCTTCGCGAGCGTCGCCGCCCGGGCCGTCCGCCCGCCGCGGGCTTCGCCAAGTTTGCCGCGGCCCCAGGGCCCCAGCTCATCGCTGTGCCCGCTCTCCTTCTTCTGATAGATCTCCTCGATATGAGCAAGAACAGCCGCCCGCATGGCTTCAGGACTCTCAACAAGCTCCTCCACGCCGCCCAGCCGGTAGAAGAAATCCGCTCCCGCCGCGAAGACCGGATTGGACTGAGAAAGCTCCTCCAGCAGTTCCACATCCAGCTTGGTGATCCGGGAAATACTCGTGATGGGCATGACGTGAATCATCGTGCCGTATTCTTTGGGTAACGCCAGGATCTGGTCCGCCTGCAGCCCGTGGCACAGGAAGGCGCCGCTGATGGCGCGGCCGATGACCACCGCCAGGATCGGATGCCCCGCCTTCCGGGCCTCCGCCAGCGCCAGCTGATAGGCTCCCGTCGCCTTATTCATGCCGAAGATCTCTTCGACCTTGCCGGGGCCATTTCCGGGAGTATCCACCAGAAGAAGCAGTGGGCGCTTCTCCCGCAGAGGCTTTTCCCGGTCCGCCTCCATGGAGGCATAGACAGCCTGCGCCATCTTATACGCCTCCTCCATACCGATAACTCCGAAATACACAACCGGGAAGCGGGGATTAATCGCCTCCGCGTCATTCGCCAGCACCGTGATGCATTTTCCGTTCACAGCTGCGGTCCCGACCACGGCGCCCGGACCGAAATCCGGATCAAAGCTCTGCTCTCCCACCTGATTTTCCGCGAAGGAACCGCCATCCACGATCATGTCAATGGCCTCGCGGCCTCTTCCAACCAAAGATTCTGTCATCGTCCCGCGGCCCCCTCTCTGCGCTTTGCCGCCGCCATGAATTCTTCCGTCGTCCTGTCCTGTTACTCATCGGCGCGCTCATTGCCAAAATACCGCCATACATCCCGGGAATCCGCCGGATTGAGTTCTGCCGCCAGCTTCACGAGTTCGATCTGTTCCCGCACCTTCTCAGGGCTTCCGATGCGATTCCAGGAAGCCAGCTCCTCATAAGGAAGAGCCGCCACTTTCGCCAGCGCCTCCCGGAAAGCGTCCAGACTGTCCTCGACCAGCACATTGCAGTCGCCCAGGATGTATTTATGCTCACCGCCGGTCGTCCGATAAACGAGCGATTTATCGGCAGCGTCGAATTCTTCCTTGCCCATTTCCTGCTCGATAACCTCGGGACCGGTCAGGCCAAGCCGTCCGCGGATGCTCATGATGACCACATCCATGGCCGCCGCCACGAAGCCCATGCCGCCGAAGCAGCCCACCTTGCTCCCGATGAGGGCGACGACGGGGACTTTGCCCTTCGCGTTCTGAATCTGATCCATGACCTCCGCGTGCGCCAGCAACCCCGCGTTAGCCTCGTGCAGCCGGACGCCGCCGGTCTCGAAGGAAACGGCGATGACCGGACGCACCTCGTCAAAATCCTCAGTATGACGCTGTTTCAGCGTCTCATAGGCCGCCAAAGCCGCCCGGAAGGTTCCGACCATCTTGGCTCCGGACACCTCGCCCACAGAGCCGCCGTTGAAACGCCCCTCCTGAGAGATCACGAAGACGGGACGTTTCCCCAGCTTTCCGATGCCGGTGACGATGCCGTCGTCGAATTCCACGGCCTCGCCCAGTACCGGCAGATGAGGGCTCACCATCCGGTCCCGCGGCCCGAGGAACTCCGTGAAGGTTCCCGGATCCACCAGACCCAGAGCCCGCTCCCGCGCCGATGCCTCATAGAAGCTGCGCGCCATTTTCTTCTCGCTCATCGCTCCGCGCCTCCTTTCGCCTTCTTCCAGGCCTGCCGCAGGCGAAGACTCACCACGAAGGGCGTACCGTTGTTGTCATTGATCTCCATCGAGACGTCGCCGATCCCGGATTCCGCTGCGAATTTCCCCAGGACCTTCTCCCAGACCTCGTCGTAGCCCCGCACCGGCGTCACGACGCGTACCGTGAAGCGCCCTTCCTGCTCCTTCTTTTCCATAAGAACCTCCAGGTCCCCGGAACCGACGACTCCCGTGTGAGACCAGTCGTCCGCGATCGTATTTCCGGGCTGTCCCTGAAAGGTAAATGCAAGTTCTGTCAATGCCATGTCTGCTTCCTCCCTCTACCAGTTCCTGAACTTGGCCGGCGGATGATACAGACCGTCAGACCACTCGACCAGATCCCGCACATTTTTCGCTGCCAGCAGCTCACGGTTGGCGCGGCTGACATCAATGCCCAGATCCTCCGGCGTGCGGACGATGCCGCGGGAACGCAGCTGCTTCGTCTTCGCCGGATCCGCTGCCAGCCCCACCTTCGTATAACCGGCCACGGCGCGGATGGCTGCCGTTCTCTCCTCCAGGCTCTCGCACGCATCCAGATATGCGATACCTTCTTCGGTGACGATGTGCGTCACATCATCGCCGTAGATCATCACCGGCGGGATCGCCAGACCGGCATTTTCCTTCAGCTTCCAGGCATCCAGTTCCTCCACGAAACCAGGCGCCATCTTCTCGCGGAAGGTCTCCTGCAGCTGCACGACCAGCTTCCGCCCCCTCGGCATGCCGCCGGTGGCCGCTGTGGTCGTGGGACTTCCCGCACCGCATTTCAGCCAGGCATCGCTGCTGTGGCGCCGTCCGCGGGCGTCGCAGCCCATATTCGGAGCGCCGCCGAAACCGGACACCCGCTTCGCCGTCGCCGTAGAACTGTTTCCATACGGGTCGATCTGCAGAGTGCCGCCGACAAACATATCGCAGGCATAGTGTCCGGCCATCTGGGAGAAGGCCCGGTTGGAACGCAGGGATCCGTCATGCCCCACAAAGAACACATCGGAGCGGGCGCGGATGTATTCCTCCATCCCCACCTCACCGCCGAAGCAGTGAATGTTCTTCACCCATCCCTCCTCAATCGCAGGAATCAGAGTCGGGTGCGGATTCAGGGCAAAGGAAGTACAGATCTTGCCCTTCAGCCCCAGTTCCTCACCGTAAGTGGGGAGCAGCAGTTCGATCGCCGCCGTATCGAAGCCGATGCCGTGATTCAGCGTCTGCACGCCGTACTCCGCGTATATTCCCTTGATGGCCATCATGGCGCGGAGGATCTGGCAGTCCGTGATCAGCGCCGGATCGCGGGTGAACAGCGGCTCCACATAGAAGGGACGCGGCGCCTCCACGATGAAGTCCACCCACTCGCCGGGGATATCCACGCGCGGCAGCTCGTTGGAGATCTTATTGACCTGTGCGACGACAATCCCCTGCTTGAAATGCGTGGCCTCCACGATGGTCGGTGTATCCTCGGTATTAAAGCCCGTGTAGAGATTGCCGTTCCGATCCGCCTCATAGGCCGCGATGAGGGACACCCGGGGCATCAGATCGATGAAATACCGTCCGAAGAGCTCCAGATAGGTATGGATATCTCCCAGCTCGATCTCATTTCCCATGATCATGTCCGCGATCGCCCCTGCCTGAGGGCCGGAGAAGGAGAAGTCCGCCTTGCGGGCGATCCCCTTGCGGAAGAGCTTCAAATGGCTGTCCAGCGTCATGGAGGACTGCACCATGTGAAGATCATGAATCTTCGATTTATTGACCTGGCAGAGCTTCTCCGCCAGGAAATCCGCCTGCTTCTGGTTGTTCCCCTCGAGGTTCACCCGATCGCCGGGACGAATCACTGCCTCCAGAAGCTTTTGGTATTCTTTGCCGGGACAAATTTGCCGCCCTGCTCCGTCAGAGGCTCCGCGGCCGCCAGCCGCTCCTCCTTATCCTTCTTCAGGGTATCCCAGCAAATGGGTTCTTTATTCATAGATATCTCCTTCAGCCCTGCGGCTGCGGAGAAGCATGTCAGGGTTTAGATGTGCATGACGCCCAGGCCGCACCGTTCGTGGCTCGAGAGCGGATGGATTGCCGATGTTCCGAACATGGCCACGCTAATCCAGTGCTCGCTGCGCACGATGGCAATCTTCACGGCCACGCTGGTGTCCGTCGTGGAATTGACCAGGACGCCGCGCTTCGCCTCCTCGGCGGCGTGAAACAGGGCGTGAATCTCGTTGCCGGAACGGTCGATGACCCCCTGGTTCAGGGCCGCTCCGATCAGAGACCGGCTCACCTTGTCCTGAAAATCGAGCCCGGTCTTCCCGCCTGTCTCCGTCACGACCACCTTCAGCTGCCGGGACGCATATTCCTCCTTGACGCGCTCCTCCTCATACTGACTCTGAGTGATGGCCAGCCGCATCGCATAGTATCCGATACCGTTCGACCGGCCAATGTCCTCAGGCCTCTTCTTGTTGTCCATTGATTTCCCTCCATGGAATTTGTTTTTCTTCCATGTGAGTATAACACATTTTCCCTCTACAGGAGAGAGATCGTGGCGATAAAGACACCCGCGACCACCGCACTGGTAATGACGCCGCAGATATTTGCCCCCATAGCCAGAGGCAGAATCATAGCAAAGGGATTCTCTTCCTCCGCCGCATGCTGTGCCAGCTTGGCCGTCGTCGGGCTGCAGGAAACGCCGGAGATGCCCAGCACCGGATTGAAGTTCCCCTTGTTGATCTTATAGAACACCCAGCCGCCAATCAGACCGCCGACACCGGAGATGCCCAGCGCCAGAATACCAAGCACGAGAATCTTGATCACCACCGGGTTCAGAATCGTCGAAGCCTCACAGAGCACGCCCAGAATCAACCCCAGAAAGAAGGTGGAAACATACGTGATGCCGCTCTCCAGCATGTCCACGTAAGGGCCGATATCCGCTTCCTTGATCGCCAGCCCCAGGAAGAAGGACATGATCAGCGGAGCCGCCATCGGCAGCAGCAGGCAGAGCACCGCGCAGGCGACGACGATGAAGATGAACTTCGTCTTCTGCGGTACCTCGGGCGGATACACCTCCACATCGATGCCGCGGTATTTTTTCGGTACCATCCAGCGGATCAGGAACGGATAGCCTGCGTAGGTCAGGCTCAGATACAGGTAGGCGATAATAGAAATCGGTACAAACAGTTCCGGCGCCAGAGACAGCGATGTGAACAGCACCATGGGGCCGTCCGCGCCGCCGATCGTCGCAATCGAGGCCGCCTCGCCGGGCGTCAGTCCGAAAGCGGTGACACCCACCACCAAAGTCACGAAGCTTCCCAGCTCCGCGAACAGCGCGATTGTCATCGTCGTCCAGGGCTTTGCCAGCAGGAAGCTGATATCGCTGCGCGCGCCGATGCCCATGAAGACCAGGCAGGCGATCAGGCCGTTGCTGAACAGCAGGTTATAGATGGGCTGCAGGAAATTCACCTGCATGATGCTCACCAGTTCATCGGTATCCGACACCAGCGGATCCAGAAAAATGGTTCCCACTGCGCCGCTGTCGAGAAAGAGGACGCCGCAGTTGACGCAGATCATCCCGATCCCCATGGGGACCATGATCAGCGGCTCCAGCTTTCTGGTGAATCCAAAATAAGCCAGTACAAAACCAAGGACGATCAATACGATCCGCGTCACGGCGATCGTCGGCTCTACCGCAAAGAATGTACTGATGCCCGGAAATAATTGTGCCAGATATTCCATGTCACGACTCCCCCTTCTCCATGATTTTGTCTACGAGCACAATGATCCCCGTCACCGCATATGAGATCACGATGGTCAGTGCGTAAGCCAGCAGTGCATATAAAATGATATTCATATTCTCTCCTTCCCGACCGCTTCGCGCAGCAGCTGTCTGCTACTCGATCACCATCAGAACCTGGCCAGGCTTCACACGGGCGCCCTTCTCCACACAGACCTCCGTCACCTCGCCGGATACCGGCGTCAGCACCTTCTGCACCATCTTCATGGCCTCGAGCTTCGCCACAACCGTCTTCTCCTCGACCTGATCTCCCTCCTCGACCAGAACCTCTTCGATCACTCCGGGTACTCTTGACTTGATTTCCATAGTTTTTTGCTCCTTTTTTATATTTCCAACGGAATCCTCTTCCGTTTGGTTCAGATGGGTGTTTTTTCCTCTCAGAAGACAAAAAGAGCAAAGCGACCGATGGTCACTTTACTCTGATTCTTGTATTCTGCAATATGAAATTGGAATTCTTATTCTTTTTACTTTGTATCCCGAAAAACGGGACGCTCGTATTCTCTCATTCTGAGTTCAGTCTACTCTTTAAATCCGATGTTGTCAAGCGGTTTTTCTCATTTTAGCCGCCCAGGACAGAGTGATACACTTTATCCCCTCGTATAAACCTGCACGGGGAATCCGGTCAGAGTATCCTCCGGTCTCTCTTCCATGTGCGGCTCCGATGTAAAGATCATCTTATGCTTCCCCTCATAGGGCCGCCAGCTCTTCTCTTCGGGCGCACCGTCACAGAGGAAGGCCCGCACATTGCGGCGCATGAACGCGGTCAGCCGTTCCGCTTCCTCAGGTTCAGTCCCCTGCGGCGCATCCCACTCATTCATCATAAAATGAAAGCCTCTCCCGTGAACAGCGGGCGCATACTCAAAGGAATAGCACCAGACCGGATTCCCTTCGTCCGCAAGCTTCCGGGCCAGCCCGTCGCTGTAATAGCGATACATGAAATCAGAAAGCACTCTCGTCCACGCTTCCTCCTCGGCCACGCCCGCCTCGCACAGTTCTTCCTTCTTGTACATCGCCAGTGACGCATGATCTCCGAACAGATCCGCCACAACCTGCCCGGGATTCTCTTTAAACTCCGGATTCCGAACCGTATTCAGCATTTCCTGCGCACCACAGCCGATCAGCGCACTCCCCCGCCAGCTTTCTCCGCTCTCCCAGCGCTGCTCCCAGTCTTTCGCGAAGGGTTCCGTCAGAACCGGCCCGAAGAAGCAGGTAGCGCCGGCACGTCCGCAAAATTCCGCCTGACAGCGGAGCAGCTCTCCCAGCTCCAGATCACGGGGAGAAATATCCGCCGGAAGGCAATGCAGGAAATCTCTGGCGACGGCCTGCGCCGTATGCTCCGTACGAAACGCCTGCATGGCGCCGCTCTCCAGAACCACCTGACTGCAGCATTCCTGAATCTGCGGCAGCGTCAGCAGCGACGCGATGGACTTGGCCCCGGCCGAAATTCCGAACAACGTTATGCGCTCGGGCGAACCGCCGAAGGAACGGATATTGCGGTGCACCCAGTCGATGGCCAGAAGAAGATCCCGTATACCGTTATTTCCGGAGCCGCGCAGAGACGGCTCGATCTCGCCCATTTCCAGAAAGCCAAGGACGCCGCCCCGGTAATTGACTGCCACAAAGACCATTTCCCGGTCCTCCATAAAGAGATCCCCGGCCCGGCTGGGCATGGAATTGCTTCCCACCTGGAAGGCTCCTCCGTAAATGTAGATCACAACCGGAAGGTTCGCATCCTTCTCCACACTCTTTGTCCATATGTTGAGGTTCAGCCCCTCTTCCTCGGAACCGTTCCAGGAAAAGGGAACGCCCTCGGGCCATGCACCCTGTCGATCCGGCTGCGGAGCGGCTGGAGCATATTCCAGACAGTCCCGCACCCCCTCCCAGGTCACGGGTTCCGGCGGGCAGAATCGCTCCGCCCTTCCAAATGGAATCCCCAAAAATGCATATCCGGCACCATTTCTTTTCCCTCTGACCAGTCCACAGTCTGTTGATACAATCTTATCTTTCATCAGATCATCCTGTCCCTTTCTCCATACTGGCAAATCTTTCCTTTTACAGAAAGCAGGCGAAGATAATTCCCCCTCTCCGCCTGCAGAACCCATTTCTTTTATTGTCTTAGAATCACTGCACCCATTTTACGGAATCGGGATGTATCCTCCTGCCACAATGCCGGAGAACAGACCGGGGAAGAGTACCAGGAAAAGCGCCACCGCCGTCTCGATTACAATATACGGAAGCAGAGGTTTTGTGAGCTCGGTCGCCTCGCACTTGGCCACCGCCGCCATAATGAAGATACACTGCCCAATCGGAGGAGTGATCAGCCCCACGCACTGCATCAGGACGATGGCGATCGAAGCCGTAAAGGGTTCGATACCGGCCGCGATGATCAGCGGATAGGCCAGCGGCATCACAACATTGACGCTGGCACCGGCGCCCATCGTACCCATGATCAGCATGTAAATCAGGATAACGATCATGATCAGAGTAGAGCTGATCTGTGTATTGGCCACAAAATTGCTCAGGATACTGCTCACATCCAGGGCCGTTAGCGCGTTAGAGAACGTGGTCGCAAAAATAACCATGACCAGAGCGCGGGAGCCTCCCTTCAGACTCTTGCGGACAATCGGAAAAACATCAGAAAACCGTATGGTTTTATAAATGCACACACTGACAAACACGGCATAGACGATGGAAAGTACAGCCGCCTGATGCGCCGCGGCAATCCCGGAGAAGATGCTTCCCAGAATAATGACCGGCGTCAGCAGAGCCCAGATGCTCTCCTTAAATACATTCAGGAATCCGCGGGCGCGCAGATCGTCCACCCAGCGATTGATCTTCACCTGATCGCCATTTCCGTGGCGCAGGCAATAGAGATAGCAGTATAAGATAACCAGAATACCACAGAGTACACCAACAATAGCGGATACCTTATAAAGCACCACCAGGTCCAGACCGCCGGTCAGTGCATTTACGCCCGTTGTAGCCGAGCTGGGCGGAATCGTCATTCCCAGGCAGCCCGTCGCCACGATGATGGCGGCGCTGAACAGCCGATCATATCCCAAAGAAACCAGCAGTGGATAGCACATGGCGCCCACAGCCGCCGTCGTTCCGATGCTTGATCCGGAGATGGAGCCGAAGAACATACAGGTCAGGATGCAGACGATCGGCATGAAACCGCGCTTTTTCCCCAGGAAATAGGCAAATACGTTGAATATTTTTTCCGTAATCTGTCCCTGTGACATGATGTCACCGGAAATCATGAACAAACCGATGGTCAAAGCCGCTGAAGTCGTCGCAGCCGAAATGTTAACAAAATCCTTCGCGATATTTACCAGGCCAAAGTCAACGCTTCCGGCAAAAAACAGCGGAATCGAGAAGATCGCGGCTCCGATCGCGTAGATGGTCGGGGAGCCCAGCAGGAACATAACAACCAGATAAATAATGAAAAATATTGCAATCGCCATAGTTTATTTTCCTCCCGCAATAAATCTCTGCACCGAACGAACGATGCTGATTGCAAAGCCGATGACAGGCGCCAGATAGGTTACGGTCAGCGGAACTCCCACCGCTTCCTCTGCAGGAAGCCCAATGGTACTTTTCAGCAGCAGAAAGCTACCGATAAACATGCCAATGCAGATCAGCAGACCAAGAATCTCATTGATCAGATCCACAACGCGACTCACCGAGGGAGAATACATCTTGCTGAACACATCCACCCGCAGATGTGCATTGTCCCGTACGCAGTAGGGCATGGCAAAACACACAACCCAAGTACAGGCATAGAAGCCAAACTGGTTCGCCAGCGCAGCCGATTCGGCCATCCCCTCTCCCAAAAGCCCCAGTATAAACCCAACCAGGGTGAACGCCGCTGCCAGCGTAGCAGGTATCACCATCAGGTTCTCCTCCAACGTGGCCAGCAATGATTTTTTCTCTTGCTTTTCCTCGCTCATATAGCTACCTTCCTTCTACAGATTTTGCCGGTTCCTCTCATTTGCCGGCGCTATAATCATACAGCTTATCAAAATAAAAATGGACTCCATCGGCAAAAAAATCCTGTCAAAAAACCGGATATTCGCGATGAAATGCCGCGAAATATCCGGTTTATGCAAAAAAACAATCATCCGATACAAAAAAACGCTCTCTCAACCTTGTTTCTGCTATATGAAACTGTAAAAATTTTGTTGTCAAAATGAACTGCGAGCGGTATACTGATGATGCCGGAGTCAAAAGTACTGCCCCGGCTGATACACGAAATGCCGTGTGTGATCACATTCCCGCCTATCTGACAACACGAGGAAGCCGCCATGTTTATTTATGCCGATGAAAAAACGCTCAGAGAATCACCTCTCGCCCAGCCGCCCGTCCCGATCCGGCAGATCAGTTTTCTTCCCCGTCAGCTACCCTGGATCCGCTATCCCTATACCTACGATCATTCCTATGAGATTTCCTTCATCATAAACGGAAACGGGCAGCTGATGCTGCCCGGCACGGTTCTTCCGCTCTCCCAGGGGCAGATCACGATTCTGCCTCCGGGCACTGCCCACTATTTTTGTAAGACAGAGGATGAGAGAACCATGGAATATTATGTTCTTCTCTTTGACCGGGAAGAAAGTAATCCGACACCCCTTCAGGCCCGCCTGCAGGGGCTGGACGTCTCTACGACAGCCGCCCCGGGCCTCATGCTTGCCATCGAACCCGTCCTCCTTGCGGTCTTCCAGATTGCCGATCAACGAAACAAAAGACTAGACAGGATCTCCTGGGAGCTGATTCACCCTCTTCTCGAGCTCACCGCGGAAGAATTTATTCGTTCCGGCCGGAGAATCCAGACCACGGTTCCCATGTATGCCGATGACATCCTGCATTATCTGCAGCAGAACATCTGCCGCAAAGTGACGATGGAAGAGCTGTCTCGCACTTTCCATCTGAGTCCGTCCCACATCTCACGGATTTTTATGAACACCTACCACACCTCGCCCATCCACTACCTGATCTATTGCCGGATGCGGCAGGCACGTACCTACATCCTGGATCCACATCTGAGCGCCCGGGAAATTGCCTCGCGGCTCGCCATTCACAACACGCACCATTTCATCCAGACCTTTGAAAAATTTTACGGCTGCCATCCGGACCGCTATCTTACGGACGCCCCGGAATTCAGAAATTTCATTGAGCCTCCTCCGACAAAACAGGTCGAATTCGACCTGCTTTAAAGACAAGGCAGTCCATCCTGCAATGACTTTTTTCGTCTTTGCAGGATGAACTGCCTGTAATTTTGTAAAATAGTCAGGTGCTTATTACAGCAGCCACGCACTCAGCGCGGGAACGCCTGCATACAGCAGCGCGATCACTGTCAGGCCGATCCAGAACGGCAGCACTTTCTTGAACAGGGTTCCCAGAGGAACGCCCGCCATGGGAGCCATAATCATCAGGCCATAACCGTAGGGCGGTGTTACCAGGGAGAACGCAGAGGCAGCGGCAGCCACAGCACACCAGACATTCAGATCCACGTTCAGCTGCACGGCAACAGGAACCAGCAGCGGAACAACGATACCAATACTGCTCATGAAGAAACCGGCCAGGGACATGACGACTACTGTGAGAACCATAAAGGTGGCTCCGGTCATCGCGCTGTTCTCCAGCATGACCGTCACAAATTCGTTTGCACCGGTGCTCGTAACAACAGTACCGAAAGCAACGCCCAATGCCATTGTAACACACAGCGGAGCGAAGGTCTTGATGGAACCAAGGATGATCTGCCACACCTGCTTCCAGGTCAGCGTCTTATAGATGTAAACCGCAACAATCGCACAGTATACGGTCGCCACAGCTGCCGCTTCGGGAGCCGTAAAGGTCGAGGTAAAGATGCTTCCCAAAATGATGATGGGAACCAGCATAGCCCAGATACTCTCGCCAAACACATGCAGTAGTCCCTTCTTCCGGCGCTCCTGGAATTCCTCCTCAATGACTTCCATATTCCCGGTGTCTTTACGTGTATGAATCAAAGAACAAATCATCAGAAATACCATCGCGGTAAGACCGACCGCCATTGCCACACGATATGGCACAACAATATCTTCCAGTCCCGCATAACCGCAGGCCTGAATGACCGTCGTGCTGGGAGGGATGATCATACCCAAACAGCCCGCTGCGCAGAGCAAAGCCGCGAAATATCTCTTGTCATAGCCGGCCTTGTTCAGGATAGGCAGACAGAGGGAGCCGACCGCCGCGGTCACCGCCACAGCCGAACCGGATACCATCCCATAGAAGGTGGCGGTTAACAGAGCACAGATCGGCAGGAAACCTCGCTTATTTCCCAGGAAGTAAGCGAAAAGTTCGTAAACCTTATCCGAAATATTTCCCTGTGACATCAGGTTCCCGGATACAATAAAGAACGCGATCGCCAGATATGTATTACTGTTTCCATTAAAGATCCAGGTGATAAAATCCGCCAGCGTATACGCATCCGCCCCAAGTAGAAGCGGGAGAAGTCCGGAAGCGGCAAAACCAAGAATCATGGGTGCACCCAGAATAACCGAAACGATCAAAAACGCGAAAATAGCAACGGCAAACATTTATTTCTCCTCCTCTGTTTTCTTTTTTCCGAATAGTCCCTGTCCCCATCGGATCAGCCCGAGGGCAAAACCTCCGACCGCCGCAAAATACGGCAACACCATGGGGATACCTGAATTCGCAGCGGTGACACCGATCTGTGCCATCATCGCCTGGACGGCGCCCACCAGCAGAATCGCGTAGGCCACGCCATACAGCACCTTACTGAACAGCCGACAGAATTTCTCCAGCACAGTCCCCTTAATAAAAGCACCAAACAGGTCAATGCTGAGATCGACGCCCCGCTTCACGCAATAACCGATTCCGAAAAATGCAATAAATTCGTATATATACTGCGAATATTCAGCCGTTACATCTGAAATGGACGGAATGAAAAACTTGCCGATTGCCTGCACGATCACGATCGCCGTAGCAATCACAAAGAACACGCCGATCACATATTCTTCAAAATTATCTATGAACTTCTTCATGTGTAACTCCTTTTCTCCTTAACCTCATTTTGGGCTTTACACCCGGATACATTACTCCAGGTCGTTTTTCTCATGCAAGAATGATCTCCGGCAATTCACCGATCGTCCGCGGCACCCGTCCGTAGATCTCATCCAGGAAACGAAGGCAACGGCGGATGTTCTCATCAGACTTGATCACAGGATCCCCGTGATCGGCCCCTTCGAACAACTCCAGGATGGCGCGCTCTGTACCGCAGCACTGGGTGATACGATTGACCATCTCCACCGACTGAAAGTGCGGCACGACCCGATCCCGGGTGCCATGCTGGAAGAGAGCAGGCGGGAAATCTTCGGTGACATAGCTGACAGCACTGGCGCGCATCGTCAGCTTCTGATCCTTCTCCACAGACTGCCCCAGAACCAGCGAGCAGTGAGACTGCTCTGAAGCCGTGTCGATCAAATGCTCCCCATGGAAGATCCACTCGCACTGCTGATCCATCGTGAACATATCGCTGATGCCGTACCAGGAGATCAGTCCGTCCACACGGCTTGATACATCCACATTCCCCATCGTCCGATCCTCCATCGCCGGATCGTCCGGCGTTGCTGCCAGGAACTGACAAAGCGCAGCCCCGGCAGAATTCCCCCAGACGACCAGCGGATCCACACTGTAGCCGTACTCAGAGGCATGGGCCCGCAGGAAGCGTATCGCCGCCTTCACATCAAAGAGCTGTGCAGGCCAGAGCGCCTCATCGGAAAATCGATACTCCACCGTCGCAACAGCGTAGCCCTGACTGACGATCTTAAAGATGCTTTTTACTGTATCCTCCCGTTTTGCCCCGTGAATCCAACCGCCCCCGTGGATGAACACCACCAGCGGCGGCGCTTCCGAAGACTCCTCCGGATAAATCAGATCCAACACCTGACGGGGAGATTGGGATGCATAGGGAAGATCCGCGAGAAAATGCGAAAATTGCTCCAAAGATACTGTTTTCGCCAATTTCTTCTCCCTTCTGTTCCGTTTTTACCATTGCGCAATTGTATATGCTTATATTCTATTGCTTGGGAAGAGATAAGTCCAATGCATTCGAGAATCACAATTCATAACTTTCAGTTATTGTTTTGCCGAAGGAAGAATGTAGAGCAGAGAAATCTATTACAGATGAGAAATGCTTGAAGAGCGTTTTTTTCTATGATACACTGCATCCAGAGAGGTACACATCATGGAACTGCAGCAGCTCAAATATTTTCAGGTCGTCGCCATCATGGAGAATGTCACACAGGCCGCCGAAGCTCTCCATATCTCCCAGCCCGCGCTCAGCAAGTCGCTCCATAAGCTGGAAGAGGAATACGGACACGAGCTTTTTGACCGCCGGGGGCGGAATTTGCGCCTCAACGAATATGGGAAGATTCTCCTCTCCCATACAGATACTATTTTTCAGGAGATCAGTAAAAGCCGGATGGAGATTGAAGAGTTGTCACAGAACCGGACAGAGACCATCACACTGTTGATCAACACAGCGCTGACAACGCTTCCCCAGCTGGTTGCCAGCTTCACCATGCTTCATCCGGACGTCCGCTTTAATCTGCGGCAGAGTGAAAGCACGCCTACGAATAACCACTATGATTTCTCTCTGGATGTCTTCATGAGCCCCCGTGACGATCAGAATCACGTCACCGTCCTCCCCGAAAAGATCGTGCTGGCCGACAGAGATACCCATCCTCTGGCGCAGCGCGGCTGCATTCGCCTGGCGGAAGCGGCCGGTGAACGTTTTATCTCTCTGTCCCGCTCCTCCGTATTCCGGCAGATGATGGACCGCTACTGCCAGATCGCCGGTTTCGAGCATACTGTCGTGCTGGAGAGCTTTAATTACCGGAACTCCAAGGAGCTGGTCCGCCTGAATATGGGCGTTTCCCTCTTCCCCGAACACACCTGGGGACACATTGACGAGCCGGGGCTGACACTGCTGAAAATCACCGACCCGCCCTGCGTGCGGCATCTGATCCTGAGCTGGCCAGAGGACAGTGACTTCTCTCCGATTCAGGAGGAATTCCGCAAGTATTTCATCCGCTTTTTCCGGGACCTGGCGGAGCGGTATGAATTGGCGGAGGAAGACTGATTTCCGCAAAAAGAAAGGAAAGAATTTATGCTGAAAATCTGGTATTATGGCGGCGTTCAGTATATGAAGGATGCCCCCTCCTATTTCGACCATGTATATGAAGATGAATGGATTCTGGATCCTTTTGTAAGGGAAATGATTCAGGATGTTGATCTCTCTACCGTGATTAGCGCTCATGTGATAGAAAGTCCGGTACTCGGCGCAATCACACCCAAAGAGCTTTCCGGTGGAGTAAAGGTACTCATTTTGATGTTAAAGGATGATTCATTTGTATACAATATGTCCAATTGCGGTGACAATTGTGCAAAATGGATTCTGAAAATCGCCGAAACAAAAGATCTGACCGTTTACCTGCAGCACATTCTGCAGTTTGAGGATCCCTTTGAGATTATGATCATGAATACCGGAAAAATCGTTCATAGCCGTCAGGAATATGTTCTTGCCCTGCTGGAAGCGGAGGAGTTGGCCGATGAAAGGTGAATATTTATTTCGGGTGAGAGGGAAGCGAATTCGCTTTTCGTTTAAGATTCGACGCAATATTACTGTCATTCAGGGCAACAGTGCTACCGGGAAAACCACGCTGCTAAGCATGATGTATGAATATCTGCGCGCCGGACGTGAATCCGGTTATTCCGTTCAGGCGGGAACCGATTATTTTGTTTATCTGCGCGACGAAGTCGGCAGAGATTGGACAGATGTTCTTTTCCCGCTGCACGATACAATCATCTTCATTGAGGAAAATAACAATTTCATCTTTTCACAGGAGTTTGCCGAATTTGTAAAAGATTCCGGCAACTATTTTGTGCTGGTTACCCGGGCTCCGCTCAAGATGCTCCCATACAGTGTTCACGAAATCTATGAAATCGTTGCAGACGGACAACATGCAGATTTAAAAGAGTCATGGCATACGCTGCGAGAATTATACAGCAATTTCCCCATACCCGACAGCAATCATATGGAAACTGTACTGACAGAGGACACCAACTCAGGTTTTGAGTTTTTCCAGAATATTTTTTCGCAAAGTGTTGTGAAAAGTGCGGAAGGAAACGGCAATATCGCAAAAGCGATTACAGAGACAAAGAGCGGAGACCTCCTGGTCGTTGCCGATGGAGCTGCTTTCGGGGCCATGATGGAGAATTGCATGGGAGTCCTGAAAGACACAAGAAGCCAAAGGATTTCCCTCTGGCTCCCTGAGTCATTTGAATATCTGATCTTACAATCCGGCATCGTCTCCGCACCGAATCTGGATGACATCTTGAGGTCTCCCGCCGATTATATAGACAGCCGTACATTCATCAGCTGGGAACGTTATTTTACCGAGTTGCTGATCACTCTGACAAAAGATACCCTGTATTCATATTCCAAACAGACTCTTGCAAAGTATTATCTGACAGAGCAAAACAAGAAGAAAATGATCGCCTGTTTTCCCGAAGCCATTCGTGAGAAACTTTCACAACCCACTCAATAAAACCGCAATTTCACCACACTGCCGAAGCAATCATCACCATCACCGCCAGGGTACCAATCGATAAAATTGTACTGTTGCAGACCAGCGCGGCGGCGTGGCCGGAGTCCAGCCCGCAGAGCCTGGCAAAGGCTGCCACGTTGGCTCCCGCCGGGGCCGCGGAGGCAAGCAGCACCGGATTCCGCAGGACCTTCCCCGGGCGGACGCTTTTCCGGTCTCCGGTCATCATCATGACGCCGTAGGTCTGCTGCAGTACAATCCATCCCAGTTCCATGGTCTGCCGTCCTTCCTCATCTTTCGATTTGCAGAGACCATTATAGCGCCTTCACGGCAGAGGGGGCAAGCAGAAATTCACGACATGCACTGCACCTGCTCGCGCAGCTGCTCCGGCACCGGAATTCTTCCTCCCAGATGCGCCAGGATATCCCGGTGCAGTCCCCATATATCCTCCAGATACTGATTCAGCATCAGCGGCTTGCCCGCTACGGTATACTGGATCGGGCAGATTGCTGCATAGTCAAAGCGATCCTCCTGCATGCTCTCAAAGTCCTCCCAGGGATACATTATCTGCTTCTCTCCGGATACATACAGGAGTCCCTCACGGCGCACCACATAGTAGTTGCACTCTGCCATGCGTTTTGACACAACGTAAATTCCTCCCAGAACCAGAATCTCCAGACCCGCAAAAATCAGCAGCATGGGAACGCCCTGCAGTGCCGGAACGACAGGAATCATCCACTCATCATAGAGGCAATAGAAGACTCCGATCACAAAGAAACAGAGCGCCATAGCCAGGGTTCTGTAGCGATAAAAACGTTTTCCCATATAATATTTCTTCTCTTTCATCTTCCGCCTCCTGCCGTGCGGCACTTCGAAAAGACCACACGTTTTACACTGTGCGGAAAGCGGCGCTTTTTCACGAGCGCCGCCCCCGATGTCCAAAGATCAATTTCTTTCGTTACTCGATGCCCAGGGCATTGATGACCATGTCGACAGGCTCGTCTCCGGCCAGCTCACGAATCAGATCCCAGCAGGATTTACCGGCTTCCAGAACCTTCGCGTAGTCCTCGTCGGTCCAGGAGATCAGCGTCACACCTTCTGCCTCCAGCTCATCCTTCGCGTTTTGCTCTTCATCGATACCCAGCTGATACAGATAATCCGCTGCCGCCTGCGCAGCCGCCTTGATCAGTTCCTGATAGTCGGCAGGAAGAGAATCATAGCACTCTTTGTTCATCCAGATGCCCGCCACGAACATCTGATGGTTTGTCTCTGTCACATAGTCCTGCACCTCGTAGAACTTGTTGGTGACGATTGTATTGTAAGGGTTCTCCTGTGCATCCACCAGACCCTGCTGCAGGGAGACATACAGATCATTGAAGGCCAGCGGAGTCGGGTTCGCACCGCAGGCAGACCAGAAGGCCATCTGCACATTGTTCTCCGTCACACGGATATCCAGTCCCGCCAGATCCTCAAAGCTGTTCAGCGCCTTGTTGGAGCTGGTCACGCGGAAACCGTAAGGAGTCAGCACCAGCAGCTCGAATCCCAGTTCGTTGAACGCCTCCTCTGTGTACTGACGAACCTCTGTGCCGGGTTCCGTCAGCAGAAGGGCATCCTCACGGCTGGTGATCGCGCCGTTCATATCGAAATAAGCCAGTGTATCATCGACCAGGCCGCCCACATTGCCGCAGCCGATCTGCACGGTATTGGCCTTCAGGTTCTGGTTGATCTCTGTGGCGGTTCCCAGTTCACTGTCGGGATACACTTCCACCTGGATATTGCCGCCGCTTGCTTCTTCGATCAGCTGCTCCATATACTCATAGCCCTTGGAGCTGGCAGACTGAGAGGAACCGTTGTGCGCCCAGATCAGAGTCACCTGATCCGTGCTGGTCACAGTCACACCCAGTTCATCGGCGGTCAGTTCTCCGGTCGCCGCCTTCTCACGGTCAATCGTAATCGGTTCATTGTCCGAACTGTTGTCAGCCGCTTCGCTCCCGGTATCTGCCGACGTTGTGTCATCCGTCGCTTCGGTCTCTGCGGCGGCTGTCTCCGCCGTCGTTGTCTCCGCCGCCGCGGCCGTCGTCTCAGTGTCCGAGGAAGAGCTCCCGCATCCTGCCAGAGAGAATATCATGGCTGTGACCGCCAGAAGGCTGATCAGTTTTCTCATTTTTCTTTTCATTTCTTCGTCTCCTTTTCTTTTTTATTTCTTCTGTGTTTAACTGATAAACACGAGTGAAATCTGAGGGATATATGTAATGAGTGCCAGTGCGATCAGCATCATTACCATAAAGGGTACCGCCGCTTTGGCGATCTTCATCGCCGGTTCATCTACCAGCGGCGCTGCAACAAAGAGGTTCACACCTATTGGTGGCGTAATCAGGCCGATCGCCAGGTTCACGATCAGAATCACGCCGAAGTGGATAGGGTTTACGCCGTACGCGATCGCTGCTTCCAGGAACACAGGTCCCATGATAACGATACCGGAGGTCGTCTCTCCCACCATTCCCAGGAAGAGAAAGACCAGATTGATAAGGAGCAGAAAGACAATCTTACTGCTGATCGCTCCCGTCACCGCGGAGGAAATGATGTCCGGTGCATGGAGCAGGTTAAGGATCTTTCCGAAGGCGCCGCCGAATCCCAGCAGCAGACACATCGGGCCGTAGCTCTTCACGGCGCCCGCCATGAATCTAGGGAGGTCTTTGAAGGACATGCTCTTATAGAAGACCATGCAGACAAAGATTGCGTAGAAGATCGAGATACAGGCGGACTCCGTCGGTGTCACGATGCCGCTGTAAATACCACCCAGGATAATGATCGGCGTCAGCAGCGCCCAGAAGCCTTCCTTCAGAACTCCAAAGAGTCCTTTTTCCTTCAGTTTATTATGATTGGCGCGGAGCTTTTCCTTGTCCTCACCGTGCCGTTTACAATAGATAAACGCATAGACCATCAGAAGAACTGCCACCAGGATTCCCGGGATGACGCCCGCCAGAAACAGGTCTCCCACGGACACGCCGCAGCTTGTCCCATACACGATAAAGGGAATGCTGGGAGGAATAATAACCCCCAGGCCTCCGGCCACAGCCACGAGAGCCGTAGCAAAGATCTTATCGTAACCCAGATTGACCAGAATCGGGATACACATCGTGCCCACCGCTGCCACGGTAGCAGGACCGCTTCCCGAGATTGCTCCATAAAACAGGCAGGTCACGATCACGGCGCAGGGCATGCCGGCCGGTATTTCACCGATAAAGTAAGCGAATACGTCGAACAGTCTCTTGGAGAGACCGCCCCGGGCCATAATCGAGCCGGAAAGCATAAACAGCGGAATCGCGATCAGCGAGGTGGAATCCAGCGCGCTGACCACCGCACGAAGCACGAACTGATAGTTCCCGGCGAACGCCGCGTTCACGGTATACGGAAGAATACTCGGAAGCGCCGTACACACAGCCAGCGGAATGCCCAGGAAAATCATGACAAAAAAGACCAGAAATACGATTCCTACCATCATAATGATTTCTCCTCCTCTTCCGTCGATACGGCTTCCTTATGAGCCAGATCCCCGTGAATGTTCCGGATCAGATCCTCCAGCTGCCGCAGCGTGCCGATCCCGAATCCGACCAGGCAGCTCGCATACACATACTGCAGTGGAATGCGCAGCGCCGTGCTGAGACTCTTCGCCGCGATCGTCTGCTGAACCAGGGCAATCGACTGATAAAAGAAGAACCCGTACGTCAGCAGCACCATGACCATCCACGGATTATCAAGCGCCCTCGCCAGCTAATGCGGAAGAATCGATGTAACTAAGTCAAGCTT
>JAJQDL010000131.1:1569-2987 GCA_021202235.1 Lachnospiraceae bacterium | reverse complement strand
CGCATGACGGGCGCTTACCTGACCGATGAGCAAAAGAATGGCGGCTCGGTTCCGGTGGCTGCATGGGAAGTCACTTCTGAGGATGAGCTTGCGCTCGACCGCTACGAAGGATATCCCCGCTTTTACTACAAAGCGGAACTGACACTGCCCATCAAGGGCATCCGCACCGGAAAGGTACGGAATAGAAACTGCTTTGTGTACGTCATGCACGAGGACAGGGCAATCGGGATTCCGACAAAATCTTATCTGCACACCTGCCTTGAGGGATACCACAACTTTGGTTTTGACGAGGACGGGCTGATGCAGGCTTACGCAAATGCAAGACAGGAGGCAATCGTATGGGTAAAGAACAGGAATGCACAATAAGGACTGCGGTGTGTCCAAGGTGCGGAAAGCTCTACAGCGGCGCTCCGGCACTTTCACGGGTGGACAATGAAACGCTCATCTGCCCTGACTGCGGCACCAGGGAAGCACTGGAAAGCATCGGTGTGGATGTCGATGAGCAGGATCAGATTCTGGAGACCATCCACCGGTACGGACACACGGAGTAGCAACATGAACAGGGACATGGGATGCGGAGCCTGAAACGGCTCTGTTTCCCGTTACAGATATATATCGTTTATATATATCGTTTGAAGCCGCTTGAAACGCGGCTCTTTTTATTGCCATGACGGAGGTGATTGCTTTGGCAATTCGGAAACTGAAAAATTATGTGCCGACCAGATTCATGGCGGAGACTTCCCACTACGATAAAGATGCGGCTGATTTTGTCGTATCCTTTATCGAGCAGCTGAAGCACACAAAGGGTGAATTCTACAACACCCCGTTTGAACTGATTGACTGGCAGGAACAGATTGTCCGAGACATCTTCGGAGTCTTAAAGCCTGATGGCTACAGACAATTTACAACAGCCTATATTGAAGTTCCCAAAAAAGCCGGCAAGAGCGAAATCGCAGCATCCTTGGCCTTTATATGTTGTGTGCAGACGGCGAGCAGAGGGCTGAGGTTTACGGCTGCGCAGCCGACAGGGAGCAGAGTTCCCTGGTTTTTGATGTAGCCTGCGACATGGTTAAACTCTGTCCGGCTCTCGAACGGCGCTGCAATATCCGACCCAGCAGGAAATCCATCCAATACAGTCCGACCAACAGCTCCTATAAAGCACTGTCGGCTGATGTCGCTGGCAAATCCGGTGTATCCGTATCAGCACTAATTTTCGATGAGCTGTGGGTACAGAAGGACCGCCGGTTCTTCGACATGATGACGGTGGGAACCTCGGATGCCCGTAGGAACCCGCTCCACTTTATCATCACGACCGCTGGAAACGACACGAACACCATCTGCTATGAAATGCACCAGAAGGCAGTGGACATTCTGGAGGGTCGGAAAATCGACCCGACTTTTTATCCTGTCATCTATGG
>JAJQDL010000131.1:0-1559 GCA_021202235.1 Lachnospiraceae bacterium | reverse complement strand
GATGACGACTGGGCAGACCCAAAAACGTGGATGAAAGCAAATCCCAGCCTCGGCATCACGATAGATATTGAAAAATACCGGGCTGCCTGTGAATCGGCAAAGCAGAATCCAAGCGAAGAAAACACCTTCAGGCAGCTTCGTTTAAATCAATGGGTAAAACAATCCGTCCGCTGGATGCCCATGGAAAAGTGGGATGCATGCGCATTTCCGGGCGATGTGGATGAGCTGGAGGGACGTGTCTGCTACGGCGGACTCGACTTATCCCAGACCACTGACATTACTGCTTTCGTCCTGGTATTTCCGCCGCGTGACGAAACGGAGAAATACATCGTCCTGCCGTACTTCTGGATACCGGAAGACAATATCAAGCTGAGAGTCAGCCGTGACCATGTCCCATATGACCTCTGGGAACGGCAGGGACTCCTGCAGACCACGGAAGGCAATGTGGTGCATTACGGCTTCATCGAGAAATTCATCGAGCGGCTGGGAAAACGGTTCAATATCCGCTCTATAGCATTCGACCGATGGGGTGCTGTCCAGATGACGCAGAACCTCGAAGATATGGGATTCACCGTTGTCCCGTTCGGCCAAGGATTCAAAGATATGAGTCCTCCGACCAAAGAGCTGATGAAGCTCACGCTTGAGCAGAAAATCGCCCACGGCGGACACCCCATCCTGCGCTGGATGATGGACAATGTATTCGTCCGTACCGACCCGGCGGGAAATATCAAAATGGACAAGGAAAAGTCCACAGAGAAAATTGACGGAGCGGTCGCAATGGTCATAGCACTGGACCGTGCCATCCGCTGCGGTGTATCTGACGGCGACTCTATATATAACCACAGGGGTCTGCTGTTCATCTGATTATAACAGAAAGCGAGGCAAAAAGATATGGGATTTTTATCTGGATTATTCAGGGCGAGGGATAAGCCCAAAGACTCAACCGCCGGTTCTCCCTGGCGGTTTTATTTTGGCAATTCGTCCTCCAACAAGATAGTGACGGAGCGGTCAAGCCTGCAGGTGGCTGCGGTGTATGCCTGCGTCCGGGTGCTATCCGAAGGGGTGGCGCAACTGCCGCTCCATCTATATAAATACACAGGCGAAGGCAGCAAGGAAAAAGCAATCGACCATCCGCTCTATACACTGCTCCACGATGCTCCGAATCCAGAGGTGAGCAGCTTTGTCTTCCGCGAGACGCTGATGACACATCTGCTACTGTGGGGCAATGCCTACGCACAGATTATCCGCAACGGCAAGGGCGAAGTGGTAGCACTCTATCCCCTCATGCCAAACCGCATGACGGTAGACAGGGATGGTCACCAGAACCTCTATTACGAATACACGGTCAGCGCGGACGATGCGCCGCAGGTCAAAAAGGAAATCCTGAAACCTTCCGATGTGCTGCACATCCCTCGACTCGGCTTTGACGGGCTGGTCGGCTATTCCCCGATAGCGGTCGCAAAGAACGCCATCGGCATGACGATTGCCTGTGAGGAATACGGCGCGAAGTTCTTCGCCAACGGTGCTACTCCGGACGGCATACTCGAGCATCCAGGGGG
>JAJQDL010000157.1 GCA_021202235.1 Lachnospiraceae bacterium | reverse complement strand
TGTATGGAGCTGACTGCTACTAATCGGTCGAGGGCTTGACCTCATAGCTTAAGAGTGGTCATGCGAGGCGGAAGGAATGGACGGAAATGCTTGCATTTACGGCCATGGATTTCGGCGAGCGTGAACATTTGCGAAGCAAATTTCATGAGTATCTGAGCGGAGCGAAGATACGAATGACCGCGACTTGACGCAGAAAAGTATTTGTGTTATTATCTATCCATCGATGTGCAGTTTTGAAGGCACCGTCCTTCGATTCGATGATCCTCGATAGCTCAATGGTAGAGCACTCGGCTGTTAACCGAGTTGTTGTAGGTTCGAGCCCTACTCGGGGAGCTACCTGCTCGGGTGATTCCGATCCGTTGGCAGTGCGAACAAAAAATGGCTCCATGGTCAAGCGGTTAAGACACCGCCCTTTCACGGCGGTAACATGGGTTCAAATCCCGTTGGAGTCACTTATGGACCTTTAGCTCAGTTGGTTAGAGCAGCCGGCTCATAACCGGTCGGTCCCGGGTTCGAGTCCCTGAAGGTCCACTCACAACGTCTGAATGGACGTTCAAAAATCGTTAATTTTATATGGCCCGGTGGCTCAGTTGGTTAGAGCGCCGCCCTGTCACGGCGGAGGTCATGGGTTCGAGTCCCATTCGGGTCGCTCTGTTGATCACAACAGAAAGTGTGCGTGTAGCTCAGCTGGATAGAGCACTTGGCTACGGACCAAGGTGTCGGGAGTTCGAATCTTCTCACGCACGCGCAGATCCCTTCAGACGTTTGTCTGGAGGGATTTTTTCAAACATGCGGCCATGGCGGAATTGGCAGACGCGCTGGTTTTAGGTGCCAGTGGGAGACCGTGTGGGTTCGAGTCCCACTGGCCGCACGCGAAAACCTTTGAAAAAATGTATCTTTTTTCACTTCATGTTGCACTTCGTGTTGCACAGCATTCTGCTCTATTGATTTTCTTTCTCTTTGTTTTCCAGAAAAAGTATAAGATTTCCTGCTTTTCACGTATTGAAAAAAACGTCGTATGATGTATAATAAAAATCGGTGTGTCTAAACAGAACTGATGAAATGCCGAATCTGCATATAGGAAGGTTTCAACATGAACGAATGGCTTGAGTACATAGACGACAGGAGATACGTGATCCATCTGGATCAGTTGTTCAAACTGTTTCTGCGCAATATCTGGATCATTATCCTCTGCACGGTCCTGGCGGGCGGGGCGGCCTTCGCGTATTCTGATTACTGTATTACGCCGCTGTACCAGTCCTCGATCAAGATGTATGTCAACAATACCGTCAATTCCAGTGATTCCACGAGTATTACCAGCTCAGATATCACGGCCTCACAGAACCTGGTCGACACCTATGCGGTGGTGCTGACCAGTTATCCGACGCTGAGCGAGGTGATCGAGCAGACCGGTGTGAATTATACCTATGAGCAGCTGAGCGCGATGATCGCTACGGCGGCGATCGATGAGACCGAGGTCTTCCGGGTGACTGTGACTTCTTCAGATCCGACAGAGGCGGCTGAACTGGCAAATGCCATCGCGGAGATTGCGCCCGATCAGATCATGGAGATCGTCTCCGGCAGCTCGGTGAAGGTGGTCGAATATGCGCGCGTCGCCACGACCTATAGTTCCCCGAACAAGACCAGATACGCTCTGATGGGGGCCATGCTCGGTTTCTGCCTGAGCTGCCTCGGCATCATGCTCTTCTCCTCCCTGAAGAACGGGATGAGCGTCGAGGAAAGGATCCGCCGGGAGTACAAGAACAAGGCCGTTCTCTCTGTTATCCCGCTCATGGGAAAGAAGGCAAAGAGACGGCGTAAGAAAAAAGAAGATTCCACCGACGTGGAGCTGTGTGAGAACCTGAGCTTTGCTTCGGGAGAAGCGTACAAGCTCCTCCGGGAAAATATTTCTTTCTGCTTTTCCGACGAGACTGGGGAAAAGAAATGCCGCATCATCGGCGTCACCTCCTCTGTCCGTTCCGAAGGTAAGTCGACCACAGCCATCAATCTGGCCTATACGCTGGCCCTGGCCAATCACAAGGTCTGCCTGATCGACTGCGATTTCCGCCTGCCCTCCGTCGCCAAGCGTCTGAAGCTGCACCGCAAGCCCGGCATGACGAATTTCCTGGCCGGTAAGGCGAGCGGTTCGGAGATCATCCAGTCGTATACCTCAGAGCAGGCGCGCCTCTGCGTGATCGCTGCGGGAGATATCCCGCCGAACCCTTCCGAGCTGCTGGGCTCGAAGAAGATGCAGGAAATGCTGAAGGTGATCGGCAGCAGCTTCGACTACATGATCCTCGACCTGCCGCCGATCGGCATCGTCTCGGATGCCCTGACCGTCACGAAGATGATCGACGGGATGCTCTTCGTCGTGCGTGAGGACTTTTATGACAGGCGCATATTGCGCGAATCCATGCGCACTCTGGAAGCCGTCGATACCAGGCTGTTGGGGACTGTCGTGACGCATTCCACGACCCTGAAAAAAGAGTACAGGCACTATGGCAGTAAATATGGCTACAAATACGGTTACCAATATGGCTACGGAGGAGAATCCACAGACGATTCGTCCGAAGAGAAGGATCAGCCCGGGCGGCACAGGAAGAGGAAATGATCGACTTTCATTCGCATATCCTGCCGGGGCTCGATGACGGCAGTTCATCCATTGAAGAAAGCATCGAGATGCTGCGTCTCTCCGCCCGCAAGGGCGTGAAAACCATGGTGGCGACGCCGCACTTCTATGCGCAGAAGGAAGCACCGGAGCACTTTCTGGAGCGTCGCAGACAATCGTGGGCGCGGCTGGCCCCGCGCCTGCCGGAAGAGGCGCCGGAGATTTATCTTGGGGCCGAGGTATATTATTACACCAGGATCTCGAACACGGAGAACCTGTCCCGACTGTGCATCGGAGGGGGGCGACACACTGCTGCTGGAGATGCCCTTCCATAAAAGGTCCGAGCAAATGTTGGACGAGGGGATCGCCATGGCGCAGGCACCGGCCAGCACGGTC
>JAJQDL010000047.1:10325-21730 GCA_021202235.1 Lachnospiraceae bacterium | reverse complement strand
TTAGTCGCGTTGGATGCCGCCCAGATGCTCCTGCTGCTGATCTTTCGTCAGATCGATGGCGCGGCAGCGGAGACAGCGGTCGTCCTGGGGAAGGACATTCTCCGCCGTCGGCTGCGGCAGGAAAATGTGCGCACAGCCGTCCTGCCAGGCCTCACAGGCCGCATCCAGCTGCAGTTTTTCATTTAATTCCGCGAAAATCTCCGGCTTCTCAGTCTTGAGGAGCTCATAGTATTCCAGCGCCTTCTCCATGTTCCATTTCGCCATGTAATTCGTAAAGGCGTTGTCGTTCACATGCTCGCGGAACTCATCAGGCCCCACCACATCGTTGATGTGATAGCAGCCGTCCTCGCCCGCCTCCAGGCGGGAGGCCCAGAAGATCGCCGTATCGAAGATCAGCTCATAGCCGTACTGATCCATGAAGTCCTCGTCGCCGGTGATCGCCGCGTACTGCCAGGCGCCGAAGGCCACATCCGAGGTAATGTGCTGCTCGAGGATGCCAGACCACACCTTCACCGGCTTGCCGGTCAGGATGTCCACGTCACAGTATTCCGGCGTCACCTCGCCGTCATCAAGCCAGGCGGACTCCCAGGGGAACATCGCGCCCCGGTAGCCGTTGTGGGCCGCCTTGGCGTGCGCGCCGGGCAGAGACAGATAACGGTACTCCTCCAGCCGCCGGGCAATCTCCGGCGCCGTGAAGCTGTAGTAGGGAAGCAGGAAGATCTCCGTATCCCAGAAGCAGTGCCCCTTGTAGCCCTCGCCCGAAAGTCCCTTGGCGCCGATGTTCATACGGTTATCCTGCGCCGGGACCATGATGCGCATATGATACTGGGCAAAACGCACGGCGAACTGATTGAGCTCGGCCTGTGCATTTCCTTCGATGCAGATCGGCGTCCGTCCCCAGACCTCCGCCTCCCACTGCGCCGCGGAATCCGCGAGGATCCCCGCATAGCCCTGCGTTTCCATCTCCCGGCAGGCCGTAAGGCCCGCCTCCTGCAGCTCGGCCGTCGTGCGGCCCGCCGCGTCGAAGTCGCGGGTGGTATAGACGCTGGAATATTTCTCCAGCGCGAAGCACTCATCCTGCCGCACCTTCACCTCGTATCCGGCGAAAATCTCGCGCCGCTCGATGTACACCTGCGCGTCCTGCTCCTGCACGCGGCCATCCACCGCGAGCCGGTGCTGCGTCGTTTGCACGAAATCAATGCCCGACTGCGTCGTCCGCAGGACGAACTGGATCGCCTTCTTGTCGTAAAAACGCTTATCTCCCTCGGAGAAATGCTGGCTCCCTGTGTTGGTCACCGTGGCGTCGATGCCGGAGCGAACGCTCACTGTCACATCGCCGGAAAGCGGCGTGATCTCCACGCGCTGCGCGATCTCATGCAGATTCTTTAAGGACACGGTGCGGTACGAGGCAAAGCGGATTCTTCGTCCTGCCGGGGAGATCCAGAGAACGCGGCGCACCAGCTCACCGGTGCGGATATTGAGCTCCCGCGTATACTCCTCCATCGTCCCCACCGTCAGGTCAAAGGGCTCTCCATCGATCGTGAGCTCCATCGCCGTCATATCCGCGGCATTTGGGAGCTCCGTCACCTCATTCTCGTCAAATTTATTAAATGTCCCTGCCACGAACATGCCCCGCGTCTCCCGCAGATAGCGCTCCTCCGTGGCGCTGCGCAGTCCCAGATAGCCGTTTCCCAGGCTCATGACCGACTCGCACTTGCCCAACCGCAGCGGATCAAAACAGTCCTCCCGAAGGATCCAGTCGCGGACCCTGCTGTAATCCATTCCCATGTCTCTCTATGCCTCCAGTTCCAGCAAAGCGGTCAGGCCGTCCGCCGAGGTGATCTGCACCCGCGTCTGACCCGCGCCCTTTTTCAGAATCAGCTGCGCCCGGCCATTCCAGGTCTCCGCAGTAGGCCAGTTGGCAGGGGAATCCGGCTCCAAAGCCACCCTCCCCGAAGCGATAAGCGGGGATACCCACGCCCGCCTCGCCGATATAGTCCCAGCCGGTCCAGGTGAAGTCGCCGATCACGTGAGGCAGCCTCTTCACCAGCGCCCAGTTGCGCGCGATCTCCGGCGGATAGGTCTCGCTGCCCACGATGACCCGGTTGGGATACTGCACCCCGGCCGGCTCGGAGCGGGCCGTCCTGTAATTGTAGCCGGCGATATCCGCATTGGCGCAGGCCCGCTCCAGCCGCTCGGAGATGACCTCGTGCACCACGATCTCATCCATGTGGCCGTCCATCAGCGTCATAAAATCATTGACATTGCCGCCGATCTCCCCGGTCGCCTGCAGGGAGGCCGAGATATCGGACACGATACGCCCCACCTGATCGCCCGCCGCGAACACGCCGTTGATCGAAGCGAGCGTATAGCGGGTTTCATCCAGGCTGCGCACCTTCTCCGCCAGGCGGTGGCAGGTCTCCGCTCCGTGCGCCGTACCGATCTCGGGGATCTCATTGCCCAGCGAATAGAGGATGACCGACGGATGATTGTAATCATTGCGCACCATAGCCTCCGCCGTTTCCTCCCAGCACTGTGTAAAATACAGGCTGAAATCCATCTCGGATTTGCTGCGGTCCCACATATCGCTCAGCTCGTCCATGACATAGATGCCCACCTGATCGCAGGCCCGCAGGAGAGCCGGCGCCGCCGGATGGTGCGACATACGGATGGCATTAAAGCCCGCCTCCTTAAGCAAACGCATCTGCCGTAAATGAGCTTCCTCATAGGTCGCCGCGCCCAGGAGCCCGCTGTCATGATGGATGCAGGCGCCCCGCAGCTTCACACTTCTGCCGTTGACCCGCAGCCCGCGCTTTGCGTCAAGGCGCAGGGTGCGCAGACCCACCATTTCGCTCTGGCTGTCCACGGTCTGCCCATCCTCCTGCAGCGTACTCTCGCAGCGATACAGAGTCGGAGTCTCATCGGACCAGAGCTGTGGCCGCTCCACCGCGATGCGCTGCGTCAGTGTACGCGTCTCGCCGCCGAAGAGAACCACGCGGCTCTCCTCCGCACCCGCGGCCACCCCGTCCGCATCCCGCAGCACGGTCCGCAGCGTCAGCTCCACCGGAACCGGGCGGCGGTTTTTCAGCTCCGTGCGCACCCGCACCACGGCCAGATCCGCATCCGCCTCCTCGCAGTCCGCCCGCACTCCGTCCGGGGCGATGTGGGAGAGGGGACCGCGCAGCAGATACACATCGCGGTAGATGCCGGAGCCGGAGTACCAGCGGCTGTTCGCCGCGCCGCCATTTCGCACCTGAACACGGATCTCATTCTCCTCCCCGTAGCGCAGGAAATCATCCAACGGTACATCGAAGGGGACATACCCCGCGCTCTCTCCGCCCGCGTACTGCTCGTTCACATAGACTCGGGCCTGGCGGTAGACTCCCTCGAAGCGCAGCGTCCAGGTCTCCTCCCGCGCCTCCTCCGGCGCGTACAGACGCTTCACATAGGTATAGGTCCCGCCGTCGCGGAATCCGGTGTTGCCGCCGTTCGGGCTGTCCGCACGAGCCGGCCTCTCGATCATCGCGTCGTGGGGCAGGCAGATCTCCCGCGCCTCCTCCGGCACGCCCCAGACCAGCGCGAATGAATCCCGGTCCTCCCAGAATTTCCAGCCCTCATTCCATTTTTCAGATATCATGCTGTTCCCTCTCCCGTTCTAAGTTACTATTTGATGACACAAGGGACGAAAGGTCAGGAATGGAACGTTTACCCAGAGTACGTCCTGCGGGTGTACGTTCCATTCCATGACCTTGTGGAAACCGTCGTGTCCTGCCTTTCTGTCTGGTCACTCTGCGCTGACAACCTCTCAGCAGGTCTTAAGCTGCGCATTCAGCGCTTCGATCTGCTCCTCCGTGAGGTTCACGAAGGGCGTGCTGTTCAGCTGCTCCACCGTCATATCGCGCATGGGGCCGGGGATGCCCTGCCAGTTCGGCACATACTGCTCGAGCACCGTCCGGGCTCCCTCCGCCTCTGTCAGCTCATTGACCGACGACGTACAGGAATAAATCTTAATGATCGGCGTCTCCGGCATGTAACGGAACACATGCCGTCCGCTCTCCACACGCTCCGGCGCCCGCTCCGTATTGGGAAGCTGCACCGTCGCCGCACACCCGAAGGGAATGTCCACGATGAGCTCAAATTCTCCGCTCGTCTCCACCTTCCAGTGAATCTCATAGGTGCCGGAGGCCGAGACATACTTCATATCGCAGGAGGTGAGCCGGTAGTCCGGCTGCGGCGCGATCAGGACCTCCGAGAATCCGGGGTGCTCCTCGCACAGATGCAGTCCGGCAACATTTCGGTAGATCCACTCCAGCACGCTGCCGTAGGAATAATGGTTCAGCGAGTTCATATCCGTGCCGCTGATGCGGCCGTCCGGAAGAATGGAATTCCAGCGCTCCCAGATGGTCGTCGCCCCCATATTGACCGCATAGAGCCAGCTGGGGCACTCCTCGTTCAGCAGCAGCTGATAGGCCATGTCGTTATTTCCGTAATCCGACAGCACGCGGTTCAGGATGTAGGTCCCCACGAAGCCGGTCTTAAGATACCCCTTGTTGACCTTGAGCTTCTCCCGCAAGAACTCCGCGATGCGCTCCTTGCTGCCCTCCGGCGCGAAATCCATGTAGAGCGCCACCGCGTAGGCTGTCTGCGTCGTCAGCGCCAGCCGTCCGTTGGCCGTGAAATACTCGGCCTGCATGGCGGCTTTGATCTCCTCCGCCAGCGTCCCGTAGCGGGCGGCTTCCCCGGTTTTGCCGAGAATCTCCGCCGACTTCGCAACGATCTGCGCGGAATTGTAGTAGTAGGCCGTGGCGATGTAACCGTCCTCAGTCGCCCCTTTAAAGGTATCGTCCCCCCTCGCCGTCGAGCGCCAGCCAGTCGCCGAAGTGGAAGCCGACATCCCAGAAGCGCCGTCCGCCGGTCGCCTCGTCGATCTCGTAAATGGAATCGACCCACTGCTGCATGCTCTCAAACTGCTCCTCGAGGATCGACACGTCGCCGTAGTACAGATACAGGTTCCAGGGGATGATTGTCGCTGCGTCGCCCCAGACCGAGCAGGTCGGCCCGTCCTCGTGGAAGGCGGGGACCACCGAGGTCACATGCCCCAGCTCCTTCTGCGTCTCGTAGATATCGTGGCAGTATTTGCGCAGGAAATTGTAGCTGTCCATGTTAAAGCAGGCCGTCGCTGAAAAGACCTGCGTATCCGCGGTCCAGCCCATGCGCTCATCGCGCTGCGGGCAGTCCGTGGGAACATCCACGTAATTGCATTTCTGCCCCCAGAAGGCGTTGGAGATCAGCTGATTGACCTTCGCGTTGCTCGTGGACAGCCACCCGGTCTGCTCCAGGTCGCTGTAGAGGACGCAGCCCGTGAACTGCTCCGGCGTAAGCTCCTTCGTAAAGCCCTCCACCTTCACATAGCGGAAGCCGTAGTAGGTGAAATGCGGCCCCACCTCCTTGGCGATGCCGTCGGAGACGTAGGTGAACTCGGCCTTCGCCGTCCGCAGGTTGTCCCGGTAGAAATTCCCCTCCTGCAGCACCTCGCCGAACTGCATATGGATACGGGTTCCCCTGGGCTCGTCGACGTAAAAACGGACGAATCCGGCCATATTCTGTCCCATGTCGAGGACCGTCTCGCCGGCCGGTGTGTGCAGGATCTCCGGCGTGCGCGTTTCGCGGATACACACCGGCTGGCCGTAGCGGGCGCAGAGCTTCTCCGTCGGGCCCTCCAGCACATCCGCGGGGATCCATTTTCTCTCTCCGGTTGACGGCACATAGACCTCGCCGTCATAAATGCTGCTCGACATAATGTCGCTAGCCGCCGCCATCCAGGTCCCGTCGGAGACGATCTTTGTCTCCTGCCCCTTCGCTTCGGTGAGGATCATTTCCAGGAGCATCATGCAGTGATCGCCGTAGACATTTTCCGCCAGGTCGAGACCAAAGCGGCCCTTGTACCAGCCGTCCGCCAGATAGACCTCCAGGCGGTGCGCGCCGGGCAGGAGATTCACTTCATAAGTCTGATACTGGATCCACTGGCGGTAATCGTTGCAGCCGGGAGCCAGATACTCATCCCCCACTCTCTTTCCGTCGAGATAGAGCTCATAGAGTCCGAGGCCGGTCATATAGATGCGGCCGCGCCGCACCTTCTCTGTCGTCGTAAATTCCTTCTTTAGGACCGGGCTGCTCTCTCCCAGGGCCGCGCTGCCGATCCACTGCGCCTCCCAGGGCTCTTCCATTTTCGCGGTCTCAAACCAGGCAGTCTCGCTCTCCGCGTACTCGCCGTTGTCCGCCCGGACCTCGGCCTTCCAGTAATAGCGGGTGCGCGGACGCAGCGAGAGGGGGAGCCGCTCTCCGGCCATGCGGATGTCGTCTCTCTCCCCGGAATCATAAACCACCTGCTCGAAATCGGCATCCTCCGCTACTGTGATGCGGATCGCCTGCGGACGCTTCGCCGCCGTCTCCTCCACGCGGAAGGAGACGGTCGGGGTCTGGATATCATACCCAAGCGGATTGGTCAGATGATTGGTTTTCAGTCCTGTAATCTTCATCCTGTCCCTCCTTAGAACTTCGCGCCCCAGATGCCGCAGAACGGATCCACGGGATTCACGCCCCGGAACTCCGAGCGTCCGAGGATCTTCTCGATCACCTGATCGATGACCGCCTCCGTCGGCGTATAGGCATTGATAAAGGTCTTCACCATGGGGGCGTCCACCAGGTGATAGGGGTTGGCGATCGAGACAAACATCGCCGGGATATCCTGCAGGAACCAGGGAGCGTCCGCGGCCATCAGATGGACCCAGTCGATGCGGCGCACAGACTGGTTGCTGGCCGTGTCGATGCAGGCCACATAGAGCGCCAGGTCGAATTTACTCTTCACATCCGCCACGCCACCCTCGAACATCTCATACATATCCGGATGCGCGTAGTCGTACAGAGAAACCTCGAAGCCCTCCTGCTCCAGCTTTGCCTGTATCTTATCGATCGCTCCCTCACCGTCCTTGAAGCCGCCGCCAATGCGGTCCTCCAGCAAATACAGACGAATCCTCTTATATTTCTCCGGGGAGATCGGCAGCAGGTTCTGGGTATCCTTCACCAGCGTCACGCTCTCATCCGCGCAGGCCTTCGCCCATTCCTGATGCTCCGCGCAGCCGACGCAGGCGAGCGCCTCTTCCCCGGCGACGATCGTTCCCGCGGCCTGCATCTCCGGCAGATCCATGGCCGACTTCATGGCCAGGATGCGCGTCACGGCCTCGTCGACCCGCTCCGCCGTGAGCCGTCCGTCCGCCAGGGCGTCGCGCACGGCCTGATAATCCTCGCGGATATCCTTGTTGAAGAGGATCATATCACAGCCGGCCGCCAGCGCCGCCGGAACTGCCTCGTGGCGCGGCAGGAAGGTATTGAAGCCGATCATCGGCGTCGCGTCGGTGACGATCATGCCGTTAAAGCCCAGCTTGCCGCGCAGCAGTCCCTGCAGAATCTCCTTCGACAGGGTCGCCGGCAGGATTTCCTCGTCCGTCAATTCGGGATTAAAATATTTGCTGTAGGCGGGCTGCATGATGTGGCCCACCATGACAGAGAGCGCTCCGGCGTTTACGACCTCCTGCCAGATGGCGCCGTAGGTGGCGTCCCACTCCTCCACGGAGAGACTGTTCACCGTACTCACCAGATGCTGATCTCTCTCATCCACACCATCTCCGGGGAAATGCTTCACCGCTGCGGCGACGCCGTACTCCTTCAGGCCGCGCAGCTGCTCCTTGACAAAGGAGATCACGCGCTCCTGCGAGGAGCCGAAGGTACGCACGTTGGTGATCGGGTTGCGGAAATTCATATCCAGGTCGCAGATCGGCGAGAAAGCCCAGTTGCAGCCCACAGCCTGCGCCTCTTTGCCTGCTACGGCGCCCAGCCGATAGGCGTTGACCGGGTTGTCGGTCGCCGCGACGCCCATGGGGCGCGCGTAGTAGGTGCCGTCCGCGCAGATGCCGTTGCCGCCGGATTCGAGGTTCGCGCCGAAGAGCAGCGGGATGCGGCTGTGCTCCTGGATGAATTTATGTGTCTTTCTCACGTCCTTCGCCGCGAAGGGGCGGTAGAGCATGGCGCCCGGATGGAATTCCTCGAGGAAGCTCTGAAGGAACCCCTCCTCCGTGTTGCCGCCGATGGGACAGAACATCTGCCCGATCTTCTCCTCCATCGTCATCGATGCCAATGTATCCTGCACCCATTTCTCCTTCTCCTCAGTCAGGAAAAAGGGCGCCGCTTTCAGATTTACCATATCTTTTCTCCCTTCATGGCCGAACGGCTGGCGCATGCGGCCGGCTTCCGGGTGACAATGTTTTTTTAACTTACCGTCTTGAACTCGGCGATTTGACCGTAATATTTGCTGATGGGATAGAACGCCAGGCAGACGATGATGATCACACAGGTCAGGGCCGGGATGCCGAACCGCATGAAGTTGATACCGATCATCGCGGACTCAGGCTGTTCTCCGATAGCGCCGGCCACATAGCCGGTCACGGCCAGCACGGCCAGGATGCCCGAGTTGGACAGGGTGCTGCCGCATTTCTGGGCGAAGCCCTTGATCGCGGAGATCGTGGCGCTGAGCGTCATCTTATCCTTCAGCATGATGTAGTCGATGGTGTCGTTGACCAGGATATTGATCATGGCCTGCTCCATGGCGCCGAAGGCGGTGGCGATGAAGGTCAGAGCGTACAGCAGGATCATGCTGGTCTTGCCGAAGAAGAACAGGATGACGTAGCAGACCAGTGTGATACCCTGGGAGACCTGGAAGGCCTTGACCACCGAGCCCTTGAAGATCCGCAGCATCACGCCCATGAGCACCATCATGGAGACGATGGCTCCGACGGAGACCGACAGCATGTAGGAGCTGATCAGATCGGGTCTCTCATAGTAATACATGATGTAATACACGGAGGAACCGAACATCAGGCCGTAGCCCAGAGAAGACATCATCCAGACAACGATGACACTGAGCAGTTCCTTGTGTTTCAGCAGTTTTTTCAGGTCATCCCCGACGGAGTGCTTCTCCACCGGCATGATGTACTTCTCTGTACTCGTCTTGAACAGGATCCAGTACATCACGGTGCAGAACACGCCGTAGATAAGCATCAGCGGGACATAGCTGCCGAGGATGGCAACGAACTGCGTTGTAAAGCTGGAAGCAATGGTGAAGGAAATCGCCATACAGGTAGCTCCGGCCTGAATCAGCCCGTTTCTCTGGCCGTCATCCTTGATATGCGCCGGCAGGATGGACTGCCAGGGCATGGTGAGGATCGTGTACAGCATGCCCCACATGATATAGAAGATCTCCGTATAGAGAATCTTGCCCACGGTCGGCAGGTCAGGATTCAGGAACAGCAGCATGGCCACCACCGTGAAGAGCGGCGGGAAAAACAGGAAATACGGGCGGTAACGTCCCCATTTCGATTTCGTGCGGTCTGCCAGGGTGCCCATGATCGGGTCATTGACGGCGTCCCACAGGGTCGCAATGAACATCATGATACTGGCGGCCGCGGCCGGGATCCCGATGGTATCCGTCATGAACACGGAAAAATACGACGAGATCGTTGCCGCGACCAGCATGGCTCCGCCCTGATAGGACAGGCACCAGCTGATGGAAAATGCTGCGCTTGGTTTCTCTTGTTGATTCATAGTGTGCTTCTCCTCCTGCGGGCAAGGCACGGAATATCCGCCTTCCCGCCTGTGTGATGCCCGCATGACGGGCATATGGATTAAATAGTATCATATCGCAAACGACTTCCGTCGTCTACTGTCACTGTTTCTGCGGATCTCCGGATCCGTAAACCTTCATGAGCTCATCCTTACGGATGAAAATACTGGCTTTCCCACAGCGAACCCGGCACAGTGTCGGTGCGATGGGATCCATCTCAATGAAGGGATGATGCAGGTCATCCTCGATGACCGCCCGTCCCGCGAACACCTCATCCACCAGCCGGTCGAAGTCTTCCAGATACTCCGCCGCGATCGGAGTTCCGTTGTGATTCGGAAAGATCAGGTCATAGTCTGCCCGAAGACTCAAGAGCCTGCGCGCGTTCGCCTGCAGGTTCTCCAGGCGCTCCCGCACCTCATAGGGCGCGTCCGGATTCTTCGAGTTATCGTAGAGCAGGGCCTGCGCCGCCTCGAATTCGTCTCCCGTGAAGAGCATCCGCTCGCCGCGGTCCAGAAAGAACAGGCTGCTATTGCAGTGGGCCGGACGGACATCCAGCACCTCCACAGTCCTTCCTCCGAGCTCGATCCGATCTCCCTCGCCGACAATCCGCTTCGTGTAATCCGGGTGCGGCAACGCGCTCAGGTCAAAAGGCCCCGCCTCCGGCCGTTCCACCGACGGGGCGTCCACCGGATATCCGGCGCTCAGATACACCTCTGTGAACTCGCCGTTCCCGCCGGAGTGATCCGGATGGTAATGCGTGTTTGCGACCACGATCTCCCGGTCCGTCAGCCGCTCCACAAAGGCGCGCAGTGTGCCGGTCCCGTAGCCGGTGTCGATCAGCAGCGCCTTCTCGCTCCCCTCGAGGAGATACAAGTACTCCGAGCCATTCATGAAGCTGATGATCCAGGTCCCCTTTTTCACCTCCCAGGCCACGTAGCTGCCGAAGATCTGTTCCAATGAAGGATACATATTCTTACCTCATCATCCATACTCTTCCAGACGCCGTCCCGCTCACCTCTCACTGCGGTCTGCAATCCTGCTGACAAATAAGATGAATATTTTACCTGTCTGAAAAAAAGGAGGTTGGATAGTTTCCGGCTTCGGATGTCGTTTTTCGTAACATTTTCACTTTTTCCCCTCCCCATTTTTTTGTTTTTCGGGAGTGTTCGGATTAATTTTTGTCCCCTTCCTGTTCAGACGGCATATTACAATGAATAAAATCCCCTCAGGAGGTGCATCATGTTTAAAAAAAGTGACTTCGGTATCGTCTTTAACACGCTCTTTTCCTTCGCCTTCGCCGCGGCGCTGACACTGTACGTCAAATTCGCCAGCGGCAGCCTTACGTTTGAGAGCTTCTGCATGGGACTGGTGCCGGCCTACGCCATCAACTTCACGCTCGGCTCCTACATCCCGCTGGTGAAGATGGGGAACGCCTTCGCCGGACTGTTCCTGAAAAATGAAAAGCATCCGCTGTTTTATTTTCTGCGGATGCTGGCGATCGTCGTTGTCATGACGGCGGCCATGAGCTTTCTGTGCATGTTTTATGAGATGGGCTTCCAGGCGGCGCTCATTTTCGCTTTCCTGAGCTCCTTCCCGACGACACTGGTCTTTGCCTACGTAGTCGCCTGCATCATCTTTCCCTTCCTATTAAAAGGGACTGTTGCTCTCTGCTCGAAGGAGGGCTTATTCCTGGTTGTTTCCCTCGCGGAAGGAGCCGCAACATTACGAG
>JAJQDL010000047.1:0-10315 GCA_021202235.1 Lachnospiraceae bacterium | reverse complement strand
ACGGCGTTGGCTAAGGTAGCATAAAAACAGGTAAAATAAAAAGAACGTCCGTGATTCAAAAAAACAGAGAACAATAACAGACAGGAGCATCCGATGGAATTCAGACTGATCACCGAGGAACACAACTGTCCCTACCGCCTCTCCGTGCGGCAGGGCGCCGTCAGCGAAAATCATTTCCACAGATATCTGGAACTGGTTCTGGTCCTGCGCGGCGGAATCACCTACATGGCCGGAAAAACCGCCTGTACGCTGGGACCGCGGGATTTTATCTTCGCCAATCCCTACGAGATTCACGCAATCAGCCAGGTGGCAGAGGACACAAACCTGATCGTTCTGGAGATTGAGACGCAATCCTTCCAGCCGCTCTTCTCCTCTGACCCTCTCCCCTTCTTCCGCTGGGATGAGACCTATAACAACCGTTCGCTGGAATTTTACCGGGAAGTGACAGAAGCCATCCGCCGCATCATCACAGAGTCCATCAATCAGGAACCGGCCTGGCTGGCAAAGATCAGTCAGGACATCACTGGCATCCTGATCGCCATTTACCGGCAGTGCGAACGCACCTCCGGGGCATCCGCGCACGCCCCGGCCGTCGTCTACCAGACGCAGCGGGCGGCGGAGATCATGGAATATCTGAACGCGCACTATATGGAACCGCTCTCCCTGCAATCCCTGTCGGAGGTGGTCCATCTCTCGGCGCCCTATGTCTCCAAGCTCTTTAAGGAGACCTTCGGCGTCGGCTTTCTGGAGTATCTGAACCGCCTGCGCATCCAGAAGTCTCTCCCGTCGCTGGAAAATACCTCCGACTACATCGTGGACATCGCAGTCTCTGTCGGCTTCAACAGCGCCAAGACCTACGGACGCGTCTTCCAACAGATCATGGGTGTCACACCCTCGGAATACCGGAGTCAGGCGGCCTCCTCCCAGACACTCACGCAGCAAAAGCAGAACGGGCAGGAACCGATGGCGCATCTTCTGCACTTCCTCTCGGAGGGAGGTCTCACTCCGCAGGGCATACCGGCCGAACCGGTGTATGACACCGTTTCCATTCGTCAGGACTTCACCAACAGCCCCGGCAAGGTACGCTCCTGCCGCTGGAACCGCACGCTGTCCGTTGGCATGGCGGCGCTCCTGCTTCAGCGGAGCGTCCAGCAGGAGGTGCTCGACGCGGTACGGGATATGGGATTTCAGTATGTGCGCTTCACCGGCGTCCTGTCCGACAATCTGCAGATCTATCAGGAACAGGTGGACGGCACTCCGGTGTATTTCTGGGTCCTTCTGGATGAGCTTATTGTTTTACTGCTGAGCCATCCCCTGAAGCCCGTCCTCTGTCTCGGCTTCATGCCGGAGAAGCTGGCGACAAGGAAAGTCCCCTCCCCCTACTACTGGAATGCCAATACCAGTAAGCCGCGCTCCCTGCGGCAGTGGTGCGACTACCTGCGTGCTTTCCTGCAGTACTGCGTCGACCGCTACACGGTTGAAGAGGTCTGTACCTGGAAATTCGAATTCTGGAACGCGCCGGAGCTAAAGGGCCTGTTCTGGCATGACTCCACCGAGGATTTTTATCAGTTCTTTCTGGCCTCCTATGAGACCTTCCGGGAAATTCTTCCCAAAGGACTCTGGGGCTCCCCGGCCTTTGTCAAGTTCAATAATTACGCGCAGACGAGGCAGTTTCTGGAATTCTGCCTGGCTCATCGGGTTCATTTTGACTTCCTTTGTCTGCACATATTTCAGATCACAGATCCCCACCAGAATGACGACGTACAGTTCTCGAAGATTCTGTCACTGGGACCGGATCAGGATATTCAGGAGACGCATTACCTGAATCAGGCGGTTTCACAGTTTTCTGCCATTCTGTCCGAGCTGCACATGGAGACTCCCATCTATATCACGGAATGGAACATCAGTCCCTACCACCACGATCTCTCCCGGGACACCTGCTTCATGAGCACTTTTATCGCAGACACCGTCAACCACCTGCCGCGCGCCGTGGAGGAGATCTCCTTCTGGGCACTGACTGACTATATGGGAGAGCACATTCCTCATCAGGATCTGTTCACCGGAGAACTGGGACTCAAGACACACAATGGCCTGCCTAAGCCCTCGTATCTGACGTTCATCCTTCTGCACCGCATGCAGGACCGTCTTGTTGCCTCCGGGGACGGATATTTCCTCACCAGCTCCAGCGGCAGCTATCAGATCCTGCTGTACAATCACACCTTCTACAGCCGGGATTTCCTGGACGGCACCAGCCACAAGCTGACCGAGCTGGACCGCTATCAGATCTACGAACCGGTGAGCGAACGGCATTTTCAGCTGCACCTGACGCTGCCCGCCGGAACCTACCGGATCGAGCGCCACATTCTTAACCGCGAATACGGTTCCGTCTATGACCACTGGGTCCGTATGGGTGCACCCCGGCTGATCGACCCGGCCAGCTACAACTATCTGCACAACAAGGCTTACCCGGACATCCAGATCCGTCAGCAGACCGTGGAGGAACACCTCCTGCTCTCGGAGATCGTTCCTGTCCACGGCATCGAACTGATTCTGCTGACCAGAATCCAGTAACTCTCCCATTGGCTGGCGGGAGCAAAGGGCAATATACGGCTTCTTTCTCCTGCATGATGTAATCAACAAAAGAGTCGGGGTATTTTCTAAATTCATTCTTGACATATGTCATAAACAAGAGTAGGATACAGGAAGAAGCACCCCCAAGGAGGTAACATCATGCCAAGACCGACCAAGTGCCGGACGATCTGCCGGTTCCCGCAGACTCTGGAATTTATCCCTGCGAAAGACGAAGGCGGAAGAGAACCCGTCATTCTGACAGTCGATGAATATGAGACGATCCGCCTGATTGACCGCGAAGGCCTGTCCCAGGAACAGTGCAGCCTCCGCATGCAGGTCGCCCGGACCACCGTGCAAAAGATCTACGATTCCGCCCGCCGGAAGCTGGCCAACGTACTGGTGGAGGGACTCCCTCTGAAGATCGAGGGCGGCGAAGTCCGGCTCTGCCGCGGCGCGAACCGATATTGCAGTCCGGAGGAATGCTTTAAACAGGAAATCGAGCGGATTTTCCGAAAATCAAAGGGAGAGAACATCATGAGAATTGCTGTCACGTATGAAAATGGCCAGATCTATCAGCATTTTGGTCACACGGAACAGTTTAATGTTTATGACACAGAGGACGGGAAGATCGTGTCTTCGGAGGTTGTCAGCACCAATGGTCAGGGACACGGCGCACTGGCCGAGGTTCTGAACGCCCTGCAGGTGGACGTCCTCATCTGCGGCGGTATCGGCGGCGGCGCCCAGGCCGCGCTCGCCTCCGTCGGAATCAAGCTGTACGGCGGCTTCATCGGCGACGCGGACGCCGCGGTGGAATCCCTGCTGGCCGGACACCTCACCTATATCCCGGACGTTATGTGCAGCCACCACGGCGAAGCACACGGCGGAAACTGCGGCGGCGGACATCATGGAGAAAGCCATGAGTGTCAGCACGGGCGCTGCGTAGATTGATGATACGACAAAACACCGCGGAGAGTTCCTTCTCTCTGCGGTGTTTTTCATTTTCCATGGCTGCTGCGTCATTCCTGCCCGGTCAGAAAATCTTCCAGCATTTCCGGGTAAGTAACCAGTGTAACATTTCCCATCTGCTCCGCCGCTTCGGCGCAGCCCTTTGTAAATCCGTTTTTGGCAAACAGGTACAGATGCGTGTTTTCATAGTGAAACAGCCTGCTGCGATAAAGTAATATTTCCAGGACGCCCAGATCAACCTTTTCATTCGTCCATTTGCACTCAGCAAACAACGCTGTCTCTGCATCCTGCGCACCCATGATATCGATCTCCACTTGACTGTGCGTCGCCACATCGGTTCCCCACCAGCGTCCAAGATCATCAAATTCGACCGGAGACCTTCCCTCCAACAGCAGTTTCCAGAGATATTGCCGACAGATCTCTTCAAATACTTTTCCCATGTATTCCGATAAATGCGGCGCAATCCGCCGCCATGCCAGATCGACAGCCCCGCGGGTAATGACAGAGCGCTGTGCCGGTACAAAGCGGTACCAGAACCGAAACATCGGATCTTCTATATTATACACTGATTTTCGGGATGCCTTCTCACCGTAGGGGGTCTCTCTCTGCACCAGACCCAGCGAGATCAGATTTTTCAGATACGAAGCGCACACGCTGGTGTCCTCGCCAACCTTTACAGAGATCTCTGCCATACGGGAAGCACCGGTTGCAATAGCCGTGATGATGGCGTTGTAGATCGCCGGTTCCCGCACTTCCTGCTTCAGCAGATTTTCCGGTTCCTCGAACAGAAACGAGGTCGGATTCAGGAAAGTATTTTTCACATTCTCTTCTATGCTCCGCCGGTCATCCATCTGCAGGAGATATTGCGGTGTGCCGCCCGCCATCCCATAGGCCAGCGCCTTATCCTCTGCCGAAAAGTACGTAAGACAGTGGCAGGCCTCCTCAAAATCAAACGGTAAAAGTTTCATCTGCGCTGTCCGCCTGCCATACAGCGGCGCTTTATAGGCCAGAACCTCATCCTCCATATAAGACATGGAAGAACCGCAGAGAATCAGCATAAGCCGGGAGGAGTCCTTGTACTTATCAATCAGAAGCTGCAGCGTGGAGGCCAGGCTTTTCGAGGCGCGAGCCACGTAAGGATACTCATCCATCACAAAAACCAGTCGTTCTTTCTCTGAGAGCTGAAAGACATACTCCAGAGCCGCCTGAAAGGAGAGAAATGCCGTCTCCGTCTCCACCTGCATGCTATATTCAAGGATATTTCTGCTGAGGTTCTCAAGATTCTGCCTGGCATTGCTCTCCACACCCATAAAGTAAATCGCTTTTTTGCCCTGAAGAAAATGGTTGATCAGCGCCGTTTTCCCGACTCGACGCCGCCCATAAATCACCGCGAATTCAAATCGATCCGATTGATACAGCCGGTTCAGAGCTTCCATCTCGCGCTCTCTGCCAACAAACATGCCATCACCTCTGAGAAAGGGTATATTATAGTAAACGACATAAAGACGTTTACTATAATATACCCTTTGATCGGAATTTAGTCAATTACGATTTACTAATTTATACCTCACTAAATTTCAAGCAGCCGATCTCCCCGCTCCCGGACTCTTTTTCTGCCGCTCATGTCCAGGATCGCCCCACTATAGCAGCTCGAGGAGCTGCCGGATGTCCTTTTTCCCGAAGGTGACTGTCTCCTCATCAATCACCAGGCACGGCACGCTCATGACCTGATAGCGCTCCTTCAGCGCAGTGAAATGGTTGATATCGTAGACCTCCGCTGTGACCAGCGGGTTTTCTGCCGCGATGCGCCAGGCGGCGGCGACCAGTGCAGGGCACATCGTACAGGAGAGAGACCAGAATCTTCAAATCCCTTCGGCGATCGATAGCCCGGATGCGCTCCATCGTCACCGGATCCACGGGCTGGCCGGAACCGGCCGCATTGTAGAGGCCAAGCACGAAGGAAGTGAACTCGTGACCACCGGGCACGCCGTGAAAGGCCAGTCCCGTTTCTGTGCCGTCCTCCGTGCAGATACGCACGCAGGGAAGCTCCTCCGCGGCGCCTGCATCGTCGATCTCTACCCGCAGACGGTCAGTAAGAGCCGCCAGGCTGTCCATATAGCGCCGCAGTTCGCGGGAAACAGGACGCTCATCCAGCTGCAGACGCAGCAAAAGCGGCCGCTCCATCCGCGAGAAGACCGTATGCAGCTGCGTCAGCATCTCCTCTGTGAAGAGGGCATCCGCTGCTTTGCCATCTTCTCTTCGCTCCGCTCCAACCGCCCTGCCAGCCACCTTCGGCCGCAATCTGGTCTTTCTCTGCATGAGAGCCGCATAGCGCTCCAGCTCCGTCGCCGCCAGCGCCCCGTCTCCCACAGCCGTCGCCACCTGCCGCAGCGGTTTGACGCAGACGTCTCCCGCGGCATAAAGTCCCTCCGTGCGGGTCTTCTGGTTCCGGTCCGTCACCACATAGCCCTGCGCGTCCCGTTCCGCCAGTCCCTCCGCCAGAGAGGAGGCCGGTTCGTACCCGACGAAGACAAAGACACCGAGGCGTTCCCCTTCCTGCGCCCGCACCTCCGTGATCTCGCCGGTCTGATTGTTCCGCATCCGCAGCGTCTGCACATACGTGTCCCCGGAGACCGACTCGATCTCCGTAAAGGGCCGCACCGTGATCTTCTCGTGCGCACGCACCTCATCGGCCACGCTCTGCGCGCAGGAAAAATCTCCGCGGCGGATGAGGATCGTCACCCGCCTGGCATATTTCGTCAGGAACAGGCTCTCCTCCGCCGCGGCGAAGCCGCCTCCAACGACGTAGACATCCTGCCCGGTGAAAAACTCACCGTCGCAGGTCGCACAGTAGGCGACACCCCGCCCACGATATTCCTCCTCCCCGGCAAATCCGACCTTCCGGGGATGCGCGCCGGTGGCCAACAGCACACCGAAGCAACGCAGCGGCCCGCGGCTGGTGTGCACCGTCTTCACGTCGTCCTCCATTTCCAGCCGCTCGGCCCGGACCAGAAGGAACTCCGCGTCAAAGCTCTCCGCCTGCCGACGCATAGTCTCCGTCAGTTCACGACCGCTGATCCGGGCGATGCCGGGATAATTCACGACTTCTTCCGTGATCGCGATCTGCCCGCCGAAGCTCTCCTCCTCCAGCACCACCACGCGGTACCGCGCCCGCGCCAGATAGAGGGCGGCGGTGAGCCCCGCCGGACCCCCGCCGATCACCACCACATCATACAGATTGTCCTGTTCATCCATGACTTTTCCGCCTTTCACTACGATGCCCTATCCGCCTCCGGAAGAAACGAAGGATCCTTACAGCTGCCCCACCAGATCCAGACTCGGTTTCAGCGTCTCAGCGCCGGGCTGCCACTTCGCCGGGCAGACCTCATCGCCGTGCGCCGCCACGAACTGGCTGGCCTGCAGACGGCGAAACAGCTCCTCGGCGTTGCGCCCGATGTTGCCCGCATTCACCTCATAGGCCACGATCCGCCCCTCGGGGTTCACGATGAAGCTGCCCCGCTCCGCCATGCCGTCCGCCTCGATCAGCACATCGAAATCCCTCGCCAGCGCATGCGTGGGGTCTGCCAGCATCGGGTAATGAATCTTCTTAATCCGCTCAGAAGCGTCATGCCAGGCCTTATGAACGAAATGCGAATCGCAGGAGACGGAATAGATCTCGCACCCCGCCGCCTGAAAGGCCTCATACTTCTCCGCCAGATCCTCAAGCTCCGTCGGACACACGAAGGTGAAATCCGCCGGATAAAAGAAAAACACACTCCATTTCCCCAGCACATCCGCCCGGGTCACCGTCTTAAACGCATTGTCCTGAAATGCCTGCACGGAAAAATCCGCAATTTCCTTATTGATCATTGACATACTCTTGTCCTCCTTCATGATCTTCTCTGCTTCAGTTTGTCCGCATCCGGTCGTTTTTATCCATTTTCCCATATGAAAAGAAGCACCTCCAGAGAGATGCTTTCCTATAACCCCGACAGACAGCCGCCAGATGCGGTACCTGCATCCGGCGGCTCTTCGTTCATTAATACCTGTTATAAATTTCGCCTCTATTCCCGGCGTCAATGACACATACAACACATTTCCCGTTGTCTACAGTGTAGATAATTCTGTAGCTTCCCACTCTCAGCCGAAAATAATCTTTGTGCCCCTTTAACTTTTTGATGTCCTCTCCGCCGGGAAGCTTTTCAATCTCCGCAACAATTCTGGCACGCTCATTTCTGGGCAATACTTCTATAAACTTCTTCGCCCTCTTCTTAATAACAATCTGGTATGTCATGCAAGCCCCCATTCTTTTTTGCATTCTTCCAGCGTATATTCTTCCTCCTTCTCGGGATCCGTATCGTTTTCATAGTCCCTGACCAGTTTTTCACAGAATGCATTGTCTGCTTCTTCATCAGCTACCAGTCCCTGGATATATGCCAGCACATAGCCGATCTTATATTCCGGAATAATATCTAATAATTGTACGATTCTTTCTTTATTGCTCATCTTTTTATCTCCTTCAAATCTATATTGCTTTCATTATACCCTCGTTATTTCAATTTAGCAATCGAACTTGAAATAAGAGGGGCGATTTTTCTTCCTTATTTCAATTTGGGCGTGCCCGGTTCCTTTTCTCAGAGGTTTTCTTCCGCACCATCCGCGATATTCCGGAAATAAAAGAATTGACGAAGTTCTGATTGGATGATAAACTAAATTTGTAAAGTTTGTGAGTGAAAAAACATATTTTGCAACTCACAGCATAACATTTCCATACGAAAGGAGTATCGCATGTATATGGAAAACGATCGGAAACTGACACGTACCTGGGGAGGACTGGTACTTGCCCTGGCTCTGGCACTGATCTGCGCTTTTGCCGCGGCCACTACGGTCCACGCGGAAGAAGCCCAGGGCGGAAGCAACATGGCCTCCGCATACACCATCAGCGCCGGTACGACCTACAACGACAGTTTCACAGATACAACCACAGCGGATTATTTCAAGGTTACCCTGGATAATTCAGGATGTGTTTCCTTCACTGTGACTGCATATATGGAAAAAATCAGTCTGTACATGTATGACAGCAGCGGGAATGAATTGTACCAGGCTTACCTGGTCAACTGGGATTCGACTTCCGGGCAAAGCACAACCACCTTCTCCCGCGATCTGACGGAAGGCACCTACTATTTTATGGCAGCTCCTTCTACAACCGGAACCTACACGTTCTCTTATAGCTACACAAGCGCCGGTGAGACCTTTGCCGAGAACGGCTCGGGAACAAACAATACGCTCCCCACTGCCAGTAGCATTTCCGCAGATACGACGTATAAAGGGCAGCTGGCTTACAATGACGCAAGCGACAATTATAAATTCACCATCGGCTCCTCCGGCCGTGTCGTTTTCAATATAGCTGCCTATATAGAAAAGATCAGTTTCTACCTCTATGACAGCGACGGAAATACAGTCTCCTCGAAAACCGGAATATCCTGGAATACAACATCTGGGCAGAGTACAACCACAATCACCTGTGACCTGACGAAGGGTACGTACTATTTTGCGGTATCAATATGGAACCTCTACACCGGAAACTACACCTTCTCCTATACCTTCACCAGTGCCGGCGAGAGCATCACCGAGACCGGGAACGGTACAAACAACAGCATCGCCGCCGCCAGTTCCATTTCCGTGGGAACCACTTACAAGGGACAGCTGGCTCTGAACGACGAAACGGATATCTACAAATTCACAGCGAGCTCCGACACCTATTACGATCTCAGTTCTACGGCATACATTGAAAAAGTACATTATTATATCTATGACAGCTCCGGAAATGAGGTCTGGAAAAATACGTATGTCGGGTGGAACAGTACGATCGGCTACAGTCTCGTGGAGGATTCCATCCTTCTCGATGCGGGAACCTATTACTTCGCGGTCACGCGCTACAACAGTAGCACCACCGGAAATTATACCTTCAAGATCAGCAAGCACTCCCACAGCTACACAACCGATATCACCGCAGCGACCACCAGTGCAAACGGAACCATCACAAAGACCTGCAGCGGCTGCGGATATACAAAAACCTCGACAATCCGGAAGATCAAAACAGTCAAGCTTTCGACGACCACCTACACTTACAACGGGAAGGCCAGAAAACCCACCGTCACCGTGACGGATTCGAAGGGCAACACGATCTCCTCAAGCTACTATACCGTGAAATACGCCTCTGGCCGGAAGAATGTCGGCACCTACAAGGTAACGGTCACCTTCAAGGGCAGATACAGCGGGACAGTCACCAAGACCTTTAAGATCAATCCCAAGACCACCAAGATTTCCGGGCTCACTGCGAAGAGCAAGGGCTTTAAAGTGACCTGGAGCAAGGTGACCACGCAGACGAGCGGCTATCAGATCCAGTACGCGACAAATAAATCGTTTACAAGCAACAAGAAGACGGTCACGGTCAGCGGCAGCAGCAAGAAGACCTATACGCTCTCCAAACTGAAAGCCTCGAAAAAATATTATGTCAGGATTCGCACCTACAAGACTGTAAGTGGGACGAAATATTATTCCAGCTGGAGCTCAGCCAAGACAGTCACCACGAAAAAATAGGCCAGACAGACAACCTCCGGATGCAGTACCTGCACCCGGAGGTTATTTTTTATCGATGAAACTCAGAGAACAAGAATGAGCCTTTACGCTCTCGCCGGCACCTCCAGGGACCGAAAAATCCGTCCCAGCATGACCACCGCAGCGACGGCCAGAACCACCTCGGCCGCCTACTGCC
>JAJQDL010000201.1:10394-21829 GCA_021202235.1 Lachnospiraceae bacterium | reverse complement strand
TGACACGGCTGCTGTGGGAGGCGGCGGAGTCCTGAAAAGATCTTTTTCGACGAGTTTTATGCCCGGAAATGAGCGTCCGAACCTGTGAAAAGGGAGTGAATTACATGAATATTTTATTTTTCCTGACACCCAAGAGTGAGGTGGCCTATATCACGGAAGATATGACACTGCGTCAGGCGCTGGAGAAGATGGAGAATCATCGTTTTACCTGCATCCCGGTGCTGGGGGCGGATGGGCGCTATGTGGGATCCATCACGGAGGGAGATCTTCTGTGGGCCATCAAAAACCAGTACAACCTGAATCTGCGGGAGGCAGAGAAGCTTCCCATTACCGATGTGCGCCGGAAGCGTGATTACATGCCGGTATATGTCAATGAAACAGTAGAAGGGATGTTTAATCTGGCCATGTCGCAGAATTTTGTGCCGGTGGTGGACGATCGGAGAATGTTCATCGGCATCATTACCCGGAAGGATATCCTGCAGTATTGCTATAAGACCTGGATGGCGCAGGACGTTCGGGAAGACAAAGCGGCGGAAAGTGAGCGGTGAGAGATGGCAGAGATCGTGGAAGAGTTTTTCTCGGGATACTGTAAGACGCATAATGAGAGCCGGAGGATTACCTGTGAATATCGGGTAGAGGATGGTTATTACAGTCTGGAAAGTGTGGACTGTGATTTTACGGATTGTCCTCACAGCGCTGCATGCACGGTGGTGCATCAGGCGCTTGAGAAAGAGGAAGAAGAGCCCTGAGACAAAGGAAAGGCGGCGGACGATGAACGTACCGCCGCCTTTCCTCTGTTTCAGGTTCAGCCGGTTCCGTAGGTGATGGTTTGTTGGGAAGCCGCATAGTAGTCGGTGTGAAGCAGGGTTCGTTCGGTTTCCACACCATCGATATAGACGACCTTGGTCAGCGTGGCAGTAACGGCAGGACGAAGTGTGCCGCTGATGACGGACGTTCCTGTGGCCAGCGAGCTGGAATAGACTTCAATCTTCTCCGTCGGCCATTCCAGATAGGTGGTTTCCGCGACATACTCTACGGTACGGTTTTCCGCCCGGGTCTCTACTCCGTAGATGGAGAAGGTCAGGGTGCTTCCATCGGCTGCCCCGTAGATATAGATCGGATCGTCCAGGTTGTTGGTGAAGACCAAATCCTTGACGCCCTCGGCAATGGCTGCATCGTCGCCGTAGTCTACATAGGAAACGACCATGGAGTGAGCATGGCGTTCATCAATCTGCAGCTCGGCGCGCAGCAGTGCATTATAGATCGTTGTGGAGACCTGACAGACGCCGCCGCCGATGGCCTGTTCAGATTCGCCGTTGGAATACTGGGAGGCCATCTCATAGCCATTTTCCTCGGTACGGGACTTGATGGCATCGCTGATGGACAGAGATTCGCCGGGCATGACGACAGTGCCGTTCAGGTATTCTGTGGCTACGCGAATGTTGGTCTTACGCCCTGAAGTGCTGTCGCTGTATGTCGTGCTGAAGGTCCCCAGCAGATCCTCGATCTGTTCCAGATCCGTTGTGGTGACGGAGGGCGTATCCACCTGGGAGACAGCCTCCGCAGACATGTCCTGCCCGAGATTGTCGGCGAATTCTTCAAGGATGGCGGCGAGCGTCGCGGCGGTGTTGGTCACGGTGCCGCTTGATTCCGTCGTGGTGATGACAAAGCTGCCACTCTCTCTTGTCATAGCAGCGTCGACAGCGGGAGAATCATGGCTTTCGCCCAGTGTTTCCAGCGTCTCTGTAACGGCTTCGGAAGAGATCTGATAAGATACGTCCAGATAGATGTTGCCGTACTTTAAGTCCATCTGGGATTTGTAGCGCTGAATCAGGGAACCTTCATTTCCCAGAGAGAGTGCTTCGTCGACGGTGCTCCTCGTATCCCACTCGAATTCCCAGTCGCTGACGGTGATGGTCTCGCTGACCCCGTCGAGACAGACGAGGGTGAAGGAGGCATCCGCAATTTCCTGAAAATATGCGTTGATAGCCTGTGTTGCCTCCGCACGGGTCATTCCTCCCAGAGAGATTCCCTGAGCGTAAATGCCTTCGCGAATGGTCGTTGCGGCGGCATGGCAGGGGAGTGGGAATAGAAGGATAAGCCCAAGGAAAGCCGCGGAAAAAAAGATGCTTCGGATCGTTTTCATTGGTGTATCTCTTTCTGTTGTTGGTGTAAACGTACACCACTCCATTATAACACACTTTTTCGACACATCAATCCGGGAGAGGAAAACTTAACACAAATTTCAAAGATAAATAGGAACCGAAGGTAGTTCCCGCGAATCTCAAATAGTCGCAACTTTTTCGAAATTACCAGACTTTTTGCTTGACATCCTCATAAATCCGGGGTAGGATAAGAAAAAATCTTTTTGCGCTGCATATATTACTACAGTACAAACGGATCAGGCAGCAGAAAATGTGTAGCCGGGCTGTTTACAGCAGCAGATGACAAAGACATCTGTGGGACATGGTTTGTTCCTACAGGTGTCTTTTTGTTCCCGGGAAAGATTTCAGGATGTTTTCCGGACAGGAGTCTTTGCCGGATGTGCAGCTGCGAGGGCAGAGAAGGTCTGCTGCCGCCTTAAGGAGGGTTCCTTCATGAAAAACCGGGAAACGAATCAAAGAGATATGAATTTATCGACAGATAACAGAACACAGGATCCATGCGCGGACAGTCGGGCCAGACGGCGACGTGCGGATGAGCGGCTGGCCATGCGAGTATCAGTGAACACGATCTTTGTTAATCTGCTCCTGTCGGTGCTCAAGCTGGCAGCCGGTGTACTGGCTCATTCCAGTGCAATGCTCTCCGACGGCGTCCATTCGGCCTCGGATGTGCTGAGCACGCTGGTCGTCATGGTGGGAGTAAAGCTCTCCGGCCGGGCTTCCGACAAGAATCATCCCTATGGCCATGAACGGCTGGAGTGTGTGGCGGCCATCCTTCTGGCACTCCTTCTCGGCGCGACTGGTGTGGGGATCGGATATAGCGGCATTGAAAAGATTGCGGAGAGTCTGCATGGAGCGTTCTCTATTGAGATCCCTGGGCTGATCGCTCTGGTGGTTGCCGTGCTCTCCATTGTGGTAAAGGAGGGGATGTATTGGTATACACGGTCGGCGGCGAATCGTATCCACTCAGGGGCCATGATGGCGGACGCCTGGCATCATCGCTCGGATGCACTCTCCTCCGTGGGCAGCTTTATCGGTATTTTCGGAGCCCGTTTGGGGTACCCGATCCTGGATCCGGCGGCCAGTCTTGTTATCTGTGTCTTCATCTTAAAGGCGGCGGCAGACATTTTTCTGGATGCGGTGCGCAAGATGACGGATGAGTCCTGCGGGGATGAGATCATGGAGCAGATGCGCCGGGTGATCCTGAAGCAGGAAGGCGTGCTGGGCATCGACCTGCTGCTGACGAGGATGTTCGGCGACCGGATCTATGTGGATGTGGAGATCTGTGCCGACGGGGAGAAGACGCTGCGCGAGACACACCGGATTGCCGAGAAGGTGCATCATGCGATCGAAGGGAGCTTTGAGGACGTCAAACACTGTATGGTTCACGTGAATCCGGATGAAGAGAAGGATGCAGAAGAAATGGCTTCCCGGAACGAACGGGATGAGATATAAGGTTCGAAGAGAAAGTCCCCGGCACATGGAGAATGTGCCGGGGACTTTTGCTGTGTGCCGGGGCGTGAAAAGAATCTTATTACCCTGCGCGTACAGCGAGATTATTCATCGGTGAGATCATTGTCATACATCTGGTAATACTGCAGACGGTTATATTCCTCAAGAAGTCCAGACACCGTCTCATCATCCTCGGAAAGCTCATTTCCGTCGCTGTCAGCCAGCCGCTGGGTGGAAATGATGGAGATTTCCTCCGAAAGCCCACTGAGATATTGCTGATAGCTGGAAAGAGGCAGGCCGGCCGCCTCCAGGACTTTTGTGGCCAGGAAGTTGATGCTGGTATCCTCCCCGGAGCTTTCCTCGATGTCGTAGTTGGCCCAGATGACGTAGGGAACCAGATAGCGCTTCGCGTCATCCTCCTCCGAGAGCGTGTCGCTGGACTTGCCCTGCAGGTTCCAGATGGACTCGATGACGATGTCGTTGGGCTGGTGGTCGCCGAAGAAGACGATGATGGTCTCTTCATCCTGTTCGGAGAAATAATCGATCAGCTCCTCCAGCGCTTCATCGGAAAGCTTCATCAGAGACAGGTAGCGGTTGAGCCGGGCGTTCGAGGCGGCTCCCTCCGCGGTAATGTTCACATCGAAATTGTCATAGTCATCGCTGTAGCCGCTGTGGTTCTGCATCGTAACGGCGAAGCAGAAGAGAGGCGTGTCCTCCTCCTTTTCTTCATAAAGCTCAATGATCTTGTCGAAGCAGGACTCATCGCTGATGTATTTGCGGATGCGCGTCGCGTGGGTGAAGTCCGTATTAAAGAGAATTGTGTCAAAGCCGAAATACTGATAGATTTTGTCGCGGTTCCAGCCGGTACTGTTGTAGGGGTGCATGGCAGCGGTGGTATACCCCAGCGACTCCAGCCATGAGACTACAGAATTCTTCCCGCTGAATATGTACTGCTGGTAGGGGACGCTGCCGCCGGGGAGGAAGCGCATGGTGTTGCCGGTGAGAAATTCGTACTCGGAATTGGCAGTATTTCCTCCCTTTACGGAGACATTCAGGTATCCGCTGATGGTATTCTCCGCGTCGTCCTGCAGGGAGTGGACGAAGGGCATGTAGTCCTCGTTGGTATCAAAATCCCCCAGTACGGCCGGATCAGAGAAAGCCTCGTCCATGATGACGATGATATTGGGCGTCGACTCAGTCTCTGTCTCTTCCTCATACTCGGCCAGAGTTGCCTCGGCCTCCTCCGCGGAGTAATCATCAGGCACTTCGACGGTCAGGTATTTCAGATCCATGAGAAAGGCCGTGGTAAAGCCGTTTTTCTTCGCCATATAGTTGGGTGTAAACAGCGTGTTGTCAAGGTTCAGAGCGTCGATGAAAGCGTCCTGATGCAACAGCGTAGTATACCCTCCCAGCAGAAAAAATGTTACCAGAGCGGCGATCAGCCGCTTGACGGCGCAGCCCCGGGGGAGCTTCAGACGGCAGAAAAAGCCGCCGATGATGAGCGCTGCGCATAGAACCAGGGCGATGCCGCAGGAGATAGTGATGTGATACTCATAGTTGCCTGCCACGCTGGCCGCTGTCCGCAAAGAGAAGATATCCCAGGGGACGATCGGGGCAGAACGGAACTGAATGACAAAATAATTGACCAGGCCGATGACCAGAAAAAGGAGGCTGCCGCCCATGACAGCGCACCGTACCCGGCGTGTCAGGAAAAAGAGGAGCAGGTAGACCAGCTCATAGAATAAAATGTTCCACAGCTGCACCGGAATCGTCATATACTCCCAGGGATTGTGGGTCATCCATTCCAGACAGTAGAAGGCAACGATGGGTGACAGAAAAAGCATCAGGTATGAGTAGATGCGCTGGATGCGTGAGGGCAGGGGATCCTGCCGGTCAGAACGCGAAGCGTTACCGGATTCAGATAACATGAAAAGTCTCCAGATAAAATGTATGTAATGTCGAGGTAAAGCCGTATTGCATTATAGCATTGAAATCGACTAAGAACAAGACGGGGAAATATTTCAGAAAATGTACTCTGTACATGAAAAAACCGTTGCGTATAAAGTGCAGGAAGCAGTTGAAAAAAGAGAACACTCGGTTTATAATGAGAAACATATGTCAGGGATTTTACTCAGAACCACCGGGCGGGAAGGAGAGGACGTGTATGGAACCGTTGAATCTGCGCGGCGAGAGGCACCGTGTCTCCGGAATCTGCTGGGGGCTGGTCTTCCTGCTGCTGGTGACGAATGCTGCGGATATCGTGCTGATGTTTCTGGCCGTGATGGTGGATCCTGTGGTTGCGCTGAGTATGGAGGGGATGAGCTGGATCGCCGCGGCAGCGCAGTTTCTTCTGGGCTATCCGGTCTGTCTGCTGATGCTGGCCCGGATCCCGGCGTATCCCATGGAGACATATCGTTTGCGCCCGGGACAGATCACGGATGCTGCCTTCGCCTGTTGTTTTCTGCTCGTGGCCGGAAGCCTGCTGGGGCAGGCAGTGAGTGGGATTATATCGGAGATTCTGGGATATAAGACATGGAATATTGTCAGTGAATCCATTTCCTCCACGTCCCTGTTCTACAACCTGGTAACTACTGTGGTGGCGGCTCCGGTGTGTGAGGAGCTGGTGTGCCGGAAGGAGATCATCGACCGGATGAACCGGCTGGGAGATCGGCCGGCAATTCTCGTGTCAGCATTGCTGTTCGCACTGCTTCATGGAAATTTTTATCAGTTCTTCTATGCGTTCGGCGTGGGACTGGTGCTCGGATATATCTATGCGAGGACAGGGATGATCCGCTATACGATTGGACTTCACATGGCGATCAATCTGTTGTGCGGCGTTCTGCCCGACGTCTGGTATCAGCTCGGCGGGGACGCAGCATCGATTCTCTGGGAGCTGCTGCTTCTGGCTGCTGCTGCGGTCGGTCTGGTGCGTTTTATCGTACGCTGGCACCGGCCGCGTCGGCTGGGGGGCTGGTGGAATATGGCGGGGGATCGCGGGGGAGGCAGCGGAGTGCCGCAGGCCGTGCTGATGTCAGTTCTGCGCTGCAGTGTGGCATTGTTTGTTTTATATCTGATGTAAAGAAAGCGGGAGGTGCGCATGAGTGATTTAACGAGAGTGGCCGTAGATGCCATGGGCGGCGACAACGCGCCCGGGGAGGTTGTGAAGGGAGCCGTGGAGGCGGTGAACGCCAGTGAACGGGTGAAGGTATTTCTGGTGGGACGCCCTGAGGCCATTGAGCCGCTGCTGGCAGGAGCCAGCTATCCCGAAGAGCGGCTGGAGATCGTGCCTGCTTCGGAGGTCATCGAGACGGGAGACCCGCCCGTGCAGTCCATCCGCAGGAAAAAGGATTCTTCCATTGTCGTGGGAGAACGGATGATCCGGGAACAGAAGGCGGATGCCTTCGTCTCCGCCGGAAGCACCGGCGCGGTGCTGGTGGGAGGACAGCTGCTGGTGGGTCGCATTCGCGGTATTGAGCGTACGCCGCTGGCGCCGCTGATCCCCACGGAGAAGGGCTCCTCACTGCTGATTGACTGCGGCGCCAATGTGGACGCGCGGAGCAGCCATCTGGTGCAGTTTGCCCGTATGGGTTCTATCTATATGGAGCATGTCGTGGGCATTGAGAATCCCCGGGTCGCCCTGGTGAATATCGGCCTGGAGGAGGAGAAGGGGAACGCTCTGGTCAAGGAGACCTATCCACTGCTCAAGGCCTGCAGGGATATCAATTTTATCGGCAGCATTGAGGCGCGGGAGATTCCCCGCGGCTATGCCGACGTCATTGTCTGTGAGGCGTTCACAGGAAATGTGATTCTGAAGCTGTATGAAGGAACTGCCAGTACTCTGGTGGATATGATCAAGAAAAGTCTGATGAGCGATCTTCGCTCGAAGATCGGGGGACTGTTGATCAAGCCGGCGCTGAAGCAGACGATGAAAGGACTCAGCACCAGCGACAACGGAGGCGCTCCTCTGCTGGGATTGAACGGCCTGGTGGTGAAGACACACGGCAGCAGCAAGGCAGACGAGATCCGTAATTCGATCCTTCGGTGCATTACCTTTAAAGAGCAGGGCATCACGGAAAAGATCCGTGCGAGCCTGGCTGCGGAGGAATAAAAAGGGAGGCGGGGAAACCCGCATAAAATATAAATTATTTTTTAGGAGGTTGTTGTATTATGGAATTTGAGAAATTGCAGGAGATCATCGCAGGTGTACTGAGTCTGGACGCAGCGTCCATCACAGCGGAGAAATCCTTCGAGGATGATCTGGAAGCGGATTCCCTGGACCGCATGGAGATCATCATGCAGATCGAGGACGAGATGGGAATCGAGATCTCCGACGACGCACTGGAGAAGATCATCACCGTCGGGGATGCTTACGAGGAGATCAAGAAATCTGTGGATGCGTGAGTGGATCGACATGGGGCGTCCCGGTGCAGGAAGGTTTCTTGTGCCGGGACGTGTTCTGTTTCTGGCTTGTCCGTTATCTGGCGGACAGATTTATAAAAAGCCCGCAGAGGGCAGGAGGAAGCATGTTGAAAGAAAAAGAGAGCCGGGAGCGGCTGGCACGTTTGCAGGAGAGAGTCGGGTATGATTTTCAGAATCCTGAGCTGCTGCGGCGGGCAATGATGCACAGCTCGTATACCAATGAGCATGGAATGGAGCGTCTGGACTGTAATGAGCGTCTGGAATTCCTCGGGGATGCCGTGCTGGAGCTGGCTTCCAGTGAGTTTCTGTATACAAATTATCCTGATTATCCGGAAGGAGAAATGACGAAGCTGCGGGCCAGCATCGTCTGTGAACCGACGCTGGCGGACTGTGCTGAGGCGCTGGGGCTGCGGGAGTGTCTGCTTCTGGGAAAGGGCGAGGAGGCGACCGGGGGACGGACACGGCCTTCCATCACCTCGGATGCGCTGGAGGCACTGATCGGGGCGATTTATCTGGATGGTGGTTTTGCTAGTGCAAAGGAATTTGTATGGAAATATATCATGAATGACATCGAGAACCGAAAACTCTTTTATGATAGCAAGACAATCCTCCAGGAAATGGTCCAGGAAAGGGAACTGGGTGACCTGGCCTACCAGCTGTTGAAGACGGAAGGACCGGATCACTGTAAGGTCTTCACCTCCCAGGTACTGATCGACGGGGTACCCCGGGGCATTGGGTCAGGACACAACAAGAAGCTCGCGGAGCAGGCGGCGGCCTATCAGGCCATCCGCCGGCTGAAAGAGGGTGGCGCATGTATTTAAAGAAGATCGAAGCCCAGGGATTTAAGTCCTTCGCCAATAAGACCGTTCTGGAGTTCCACCAGGGAATCATGGGGATCGTTGGCCCCAATGGCAGCGGCAAGAGCAATGTGGCGGACGCGGTGCGCTGGGTTCTCGGCGAGCAGAGCGCCCGTCAGCTGCGCGGCTCTAATATGCAGGACGTGATCTTTGCCGGGACAGAGAGCCGGAAACCGCAGGGATTCGCGTCAGTGGCGCTGACCATTGACAACAGCGACCATATGCTGGCCGTGGATTTCGACGAAGTGACCGTGGCCCGGCGGGTTTATCGCTCCGGAGAGAGCGAGTATCTGCTGAATGGCCGACAGTGCCGTCTGCGTGATATTCAGGAGCTGTTTTATGACACCGGTGTCGGCAAAGAGGGCTACTCCATCATCGGGCAGGGTCAGATCGACAAGATCCTCAGCGGCCGGCCGGAGGATCGCCGGGAGCTCTTTGATGAAGCAGCGGGGATCGTGAAGTTCAAGCGCCGGAAGCATATCACGGAGAAGAAGCTGGAGCCGGAGGAGGGAAACCTCGTCCGTGTGACGGCTATCCTGCATGAATTGGAGAAGCATGTGGGTCCTCTGGAGCGCCAGTCGGAGAAGGCCAGGCAGTATTTAAAATGGAAGGAAGAGCTGAAACAGGCAGATCTACAGGCTTACTGCCTGGAATCGGCGGAGTATAAGAGACGTCTGACGGAGGCGGAAAAAAACCGGGCCATCGTGCAGGAGGACCGCGATCACACAAAGCAGCAGTCTGAGGAGATGAAAGCCCGCTATGACAGACTGACGGAGGAACGAAGCGCAGCAGAGGCCAGGCTGACGGCCTCCCGGGAGTCTCTGGCGGAGAAGAAGGTATACCGGGAGAAGCTTGAAGGACAGATCCGCATCCTGGAGGAGCAGATCCAGGCGGCCCGGACCAGCGGAGAGCAGGTTCGTGAGAGAATCACCGCATTGGATCGGGAAGCCCGGGAGAAGGAGACGCAGAGAGAGAAGCTGGCAGAGCAGCGTGAGAAACTATCGCGGGATCGGGAAACCCGGGAACGCGAGGCGGATCGGCTGACTCAGGAGCAGATCGCCTGTCAGACAGCGATCCGGCAGCGTGAGCTTCATCTGGAAGACAGCCAGCGGCAGCAGCGTGAGCTTCTGGAGGAAAAAGCAGATCTGGGTGCTTCCCTGAAACGATGCGAGACGATGCTGGAGCAGGTGCAGAACCGGCTGGATGACATGGAGCAGCTGGCCGGAGATGAGCAGCAGCGCGTGGAAGAGCTGGCTGCGCAGACCGGGGATCTGACCGCACAGCTGGCGGAGCGCGAGGCAGAGGAACAGCGCCGGAAGGATGCGCTGGATGAGGCGGTCGGCGCGCTGGAGACGGCGGAGTGGGAATTGAAGGACCATAATCGCAGATCATCTGCGCTTGATCAGAAATATCACTCCCTGAAATCCCGCCGGGATTCTCTGGTGAATCTGACGGAACGCTACGAGGGCTACGGCAGCAGTATCCGCAAAGTTATGGAGAGAAAGAAGGATACGCCCGGCATCCGCGGGGTAATCGCCGATCTGTTTCATACGGACCGGACCTATGAGACGGCGCTGGAGACCGCGCTCGGCGGGCGGATTCAGAATATCGTGACGGATACGGAACAGACGGCCCGGAATCTGATCGAGTATCTGAAGCGGAACCGTCTGGGGCGGGCGACCTTTCTGCCGCTGTCGAGTGTACGGGGAAAGAACAGCTTCCCCTGTCCGGAGGCGCTTCGGGAACCCGGCGCACTGGGGATCGCCAGTGACCTCGTAGAAACAGAAGAAGAATATCGGGGCATCGCGGCGCATTTGCTGGGACGTTACCTGGTCGTGGATACCATTGACCATGCTCTGGCGATTGCGGCTCGCTATAAATATTCCCTTAATCTGGTCACACTGGAAGGAGAACTGCTGAGTCCCGGCGGCGCCATGACCGGCGGCAGCTATCGGAATAACAGCAATCTGCTGGGACGGCGCCGGGAGATCGATGATCTGGCGAAGTCGATCCGTCAGGTGCAGAGCGAGCAGGAGACGTGCCGCGTGGAGGTACGCGCCCTGGAGCAGAAGATCACAGAGACCCGCAGCCGGATGGAGGAACTCCGTCAGGAAACCCATCGGCTGGAGTTGGAGAAAAACACTCTTTCCATGGATCTGGCACAGCTTCATTCTCTGGCGGAGGATCTGCAGAGAGAGAGCCTGGATCGGGAAGCGGAGCGAGAGCATCTGCTCGCGGAGCTGAAAGAGTGGGAACAGGAAAGGAAAGAGCTGACGGATAGTCTGGAGGAGCTGGAGCAAAACCTTACCGGCCTGACGCAGGGCGGTGAGGCAGACGGCGACCGTCTGGAGGAGCAGCGCAGTCTTCTGGAAGAGCTGACCGCGCAGATCGCCGCAGCCAGACAGGCGGCGGCAGCACTGGAACAGAAGGCCGGATTCCTGGGGGAGAACCTGAGTCGTCTGACGACTGAGAGAGAGAATACACGGCGGGAGGCCGGGAAACTGCGGGGAGGCCTTGCAGGAGGCGAGGAGCAGGGTGCGGTACG
>JAJQDL010000201.1:3622-10384 GCA_021202235.1 Lachnospiraceae bacterium | reverse complement strand
ACGCGCTGGCAGTCGGCCAGAAGAAGATCTTTGACGACCGGGAGAATCTGAATGCCCGGTTGAGCGACCTTGATCGCGAGATTTACCGTCTGCAGAATTCCGTGGAGCGTCTGGAAGATCAGATCGCCAAACAGGCGGATTACATCTGGAAGGAGTACGAGATGACTCCCTCAGAGGCAGAGAAGACGGATGTGCCGGAGGGACTGAGTCTGACTGAGAGCCGCCGTGAAGCAGGACGGATGCGTCAGCAGATCCGGGAGCTGGGGCCGGTGAATGTCAACGCCATCGAAGAATACAAGGAAGTTTCCGAACGCTATACATTTATCCGTGAACAGCATGAGGATCTGGTGAAGGCGGCGGAGAGTTTGAAGAAGATCATCCGCGAGCTGGAGGCGGGGATGCGCACCCAGTTTCAGGAGAAATTCGCTCTGATCCAGAAGGAATTCGCCCGTGTATTCCGGGAGCTCTTCGGAGGCGGACGCGGCAGTCTGGAGCTGCAGGAGGCCGATGACATTCTGGAGGCGGGGATCCTGATCAATGCTCAGCCGCCGGGGAAGAAGCTGCAGAATATGATGCAGCTTTCCGGCGGTGAGAAGGCTCTCTCGGCGATCGCCCTTCTCTTCGCTATCCAGAACCTTCAGCCGTCGCCCTTCGGCCTGCTGGATGAGATTGAGGCGGCGCTGGATGAGCCAAACGTGGACCGTTTTGCTCAGTATCTGGACAAACTCAAGGACCACACGCAGTTTATCGTCATCACACACCGGCGCGGAACCATGGAAATGGCGGATCGTCTCTATGGCATCACCATGCAGGAAAAGGGAGTATCTGCCCTGGTCTCTGTGGATCTGACCGATGAAGCACTTGACGAACTGACAAATGGAACGTAAAATAAAAAAGTTAAGGGGAGTGTGACATGAGCGAGACAGAGACAAAGAAAAAGGGCCTGTTTGCCCGGCTGAAGGAAGGGCTTGCGAAGACACGCAACAGCATTGCCGACGGCTTCGATTCCATCTTTAACGGATTTTCCAGCATTGACGATGATTTCTATGAGGAGCTAGAGGAGATCCTGATCATGGGAGATCTGGGTGTCCACGCGACGACAGAGATTCTGGACAGACTGAAAGAACAGGTGAAGGAACAGCATCTGAAGGAACCGGCGGCCTGCCGTCAGCTTCTCATCGACACGATCAAAGAGCGTATGGATGTGGGAGAAAATGCCTACGAGTTCGAGGATCGTCCGTCGGTGCTTCTGGTGGTCGGTGTCAACGGCGTCGGCAAGACGACGTCCATTGGCAAGTTGGCCAGCCAGATGAAGAGCCGCGGTAAGCGGGTCATCCTGGCGGCGGCGGATACCTTCCGGGCCGGGGCCATCGAGCAGCTGCGCGAGTGGGCGAACCGGGCCGGGGTGGAGATCATCGCCCAGAACGAGGGTTCGGATCCGGCGGCCGTCGGGTTCGATGCTGTTTCGGCGGGGAGAGCCCGGCAAGCGGACGGTCTGATCTGTGATACGGCGGGCCGTCTCCACAACAAGAAGAACCTGATGGAGGAGTTGAAGAAGATTAACCGAATCATCGATCGGGAATACCCTGAGGCCTATAAGGAGACGCTGATCGTCCTGGACGGCACGACCGGGCAGAATGCCCTGGCGCAGGCCCGTGAGTTCATGGCGGTAGCTGACGTCAGCGGCATCATCCTGACCAAGATGGACGGTACGGCCAAGGGCGGGATCGCCGTGGCGGTGCAGGCAGAGCTTGGCATCCCGGTGAAGTACATCGGCATCGGAGAACATATCGATGACCTGCAGAAATTTGACGCGGATTCCTACGTGGACGCTTTGTTCGCGGAGTAGGCAACAGACAGGCACGGATGACAAGATGGATTTGTTATCCGCAGAAGGCAGTTTTTAACGGAATGAGGAAATGACATGCTGACATTGGAGAAATTTGAAGAGGCAACGGAGATCGTTCAGAAAGTGACCCGGGAGACGAAGCTGCAGTACAGCGAGTATTTCAGCGCGCAGACGGGAAACAAGGTGTACCTGAAGCCGGAGAACATGCAGAAGACCGGCGCCTACAAGATTCGCGGCGCCTACTACAAGATCAGCACGCTCTCCGAGGAGGAGCGGGCGAAGGGGCTGATCACGGCCTCCGCCGGGAACCATGCGCAGGGCGTGGCCTATGCGGCGCAACAGTATGGCGTGAAAGCGACGATCGTCATGCCGACGGTGACGCCGCTGATGAAGGTGAACCGTACCAAGAGCTACGGCGCGGAGGTCGTGCTCTATGGAGATGTCTATGATGACTCTTACGAGTATGCCTGCAAGCTGGCGGAGGAGAATGGCTACACCTTCATCCATCCGTTTGACGACCTGGACGTGGCCACCGGCCAGGGGACGATCGCCATGGAGATTTTCAAGGAGCTGCCGACTGTGGATTACATCCTGGTGCCCGTGGGCGGCGGTGGCCTGATCACCGGCATCTCCGCGCTGGCGAAGATGTTAAATCCCAAGATCAAGGTCATCGGTGTTGAACCGGCTCCGGCGGCCTGCATGAAGGCTTCTCTGGAGGCGGGACATGTGGTGACGCTGCCCAGCGCCAAGACGATCGCCGACGGCACGGCGGTGAAGACCCCGGGAGAGAAGATATTCCCCTATGTGCAGGAAAATGTGGACGACATCATCACCATCCCCGATGAGGAGCTGATCGTGGCTTTTCTTGATCTGATGGAGAATCATAAGATGGTGGCAGAGAACTCCGGTCTGCTGACCCTGGCGGCCCTGAAGCATCTGAACTTCACGGGCAAGAAGGTGGTCGCCGTCATCAGCGGCGGCAATATGGACGTCATCACGATGGCTTCCGTCGTGCAGCATGGCCTCATCGCCCGTGACCGCGTCTTCACCGTCTCTGTGCTGCTGCCCGATAAGCCCGGTCAGCTGGTGCAGGTGGCCAGCCTGATCGCCGGGACGCAGGCCAACGTCATCAGTCTGGAGCACAACCAGTTCTTCAGCATCAACCGCAACGATCTGGTGGAGCTGCGGATCACGATGGAGGCCTTCGGCACCGAGCACAAGAATGAGATCGTCGCTCTCCTGGAGAAGGAAGGCTACCGTCCGAAGCTCGTGGATCGTTCAGGATCGACGACGACGGCCTGGTAAAAGATGGACTGCGCCCCGTGGAAGGCTGGCAGTAAAGCCTTTCGCGGGGCTTTTTCTTTGAAAGTGAGAAAAGAAAATGAGAAATCCGCAGATTGACAAGAATTTCTTAAGCTACTATAATTATCTGGGATTAAGATGATCCCTTGTATATACATGATTTAAAGGATGGTGAACTATTTTGGAGGAGAGGCAGATTTCGGCAGCAGTGATCAAGAGGCTGCCGCGCTATTACAGGTATCTGGCAGAGCTTCAAAATGAGGATCTGGAGCGTATCTCCTCGGAGGAACTGAGTCGGCGCATGGGTGTGACGGCTTCTCAGATCCGGCAGGATCTGAACAATTTCGGGGGCTTCGGTCAGCAGGGCTATGGTTACAATGTTGAGTATCTGAAGGATGAGATCGGAAAGATTCTCGGACTGGATCACACGCATAACATGATCATTATCGGCGCCGGCAATCTGGGACGCGCGCTGGCCGGCTATGCGAAGTTTGAAAACCGGGGCTTTATGGTGAAAGGAATCTTTGACAATAACCCGGAGCTTATCGGTAAAAAAGTCCGCGACATCAAGGTCGTCTCCATGGGAGTTCTGGATCGTTTCCTGGAGGAGAATGATATTGCCATTGCGACGCTGGCTATCCCCAAGGAAGAAGCGCAGGCGGTGGCGGAACGCCTCTATGCGGCGGGAATCCGGGCCATCTGGAATTTCGCGCATGTGGATCTGAAACTGCCGGATGATGCGTATGTGGAAAATGTACATTTGATCGAAAGCCTGATGCAGCTGTCTTACCGGCTGAACAAGGGCTGAGAAACAGAGAGTAAGGTCCGGAAGCTTTTGGGGGCTTCCGGATTTTCGTATGCCCGGACGAAACCGGGGCAATGGAAGGAGCAGGCGTATGAGAGTGCTGGTGACTGGAGAAGAGATGCGGCAGCTGGACGGTTATTCCATCCGAACGATGGGAATCCCTTCGGTGGTTCTCATGGAGCGGGCATCGCTGACGGTGGAGGAGGAGATCCGGAAGCGTTTTCCGGCGGGACAGAAGGTGCTGATCCTCAGCGGGACCGGAAACAACGGGGCGGACGGTCTGGCACTGGCCCGGATGCTGACTCTGGATGGTGACGATGTGCAGGTCGTGGTCACAGGAAACCGGGCGCATGCCACGGAGGAATGGCTGACGCAGTTTTCTGTTTGTGACAAGATGAAGATCCCTGTGACACCGGAGATTCCGGACCGCGCCGAGATGCGTCGGGCCGGCTATGACATCATCGTGGATGCCATGCTGGGAACCGGGCTCTCACGGGTGGTCAGTGGAAAGATCAGCGACTGCATGGACGCAGTGAACGCATCGGGAGCCTTTGTCGTCGCTGTGGACACACCCAGCGGCATCTCCTCTGATACCGGATGTGTTCTCGGAAATGCCGTGCAGGCGAATCTGACTGTGACTTTTGAGTATGAAAAACGGGGACTGGTGCTTTTCCCCGGTGCCTGCTATGCGGGAGAGTGCGTGGTTCGGAGTATCGGCATCCTGCCGCAGGGGCTGGAGGAAGCCGAGCCCGGCGCCTTCACCCTCTCGCCGGAGGATCTGCAGGAACTTCCCGTGCGGCCGCAGGATTCCAATAACCGCACCTTCGGCCGCGTGCTGGTGGTGGCCGGTTCCCGGAATATGGCGGGGGCGGCGATCCTGGCCGGAGAAGCGGCTTACCGTGCCGGAGCCGGGCTGGTGCGTATCTGCACGCCGGAGTGCAATCGGCAGATCGTGCAGACGGTACTGCCGGAGGCGCTCTTTACGCCCTGCGGAGAAGAATTCTCGATGGAGCAGATGAATGAGCTGTGCCGGTGGGCAACGGCCATCGTTGTGGGGCCGGGACTGGGTACCGGGTCGGTGGCTACACAGATGCTTCGTTATATCCTGCAGTATGGCGAGGTCCCTACGGTGGTGGATGCGGACGGCCTGAACATTCTCTCTGCGAAGCCGGAGCTGCAGGAGCTGCTGCGTGAAAACTGTATCCTGACGCCTCATCTGGGAGAGATGTCCCGTCTTACAGGAAAGCCCATCGCCAATATTCGTACGGATGCTGTCAGCTGTGCGCTGGATTACGCAGCACATCAGGGAGTGATCCTGGTACAGAAGGATGCCCGGACCGTGGTAGCTTCTTCTGACGGAAAGACCTGCTACATCAATACCTGTGGAAATTCCGGCATGTCTACCGGGGGAAGCGGAGATGTGCTCTCCGGGGTTCTCGGCGGTCTCCTGGCCGGCGGAATCGAGCCGCAGCGGGCGGCGGTCTGGGGGGTGCTGATGCATGCCTGCGCCGGGGACCGCGCGGCGGCGGACCGCGGTGAGCGGGCCATGCTGGCCGGAGATATCCTGGCACATTTATAAAGGCACGAAGCGACAGCGTGAGGCGCTGACAGGCAGCCGGAAACGCTGCCGTGCATCCGCAAAAAACGATGCGGCCGGGTGCGGTGCGGCCGCAGGAGGAATAGCCATGAAATATTCGAGAAGGACATCTGTCCATATCAATTTAGATTATATCGCAGAAAATCTGCGCCGGATTCAGGCACGTTTTCCGGCATCGGTCCGCACCTGTGCCGTAGTGAAGGCCGACGGCTATGGCCACGGGGCTGTGGCTGTAGCCCGGAAGCTGGAGGAGCAGGCGGATTTCTTTGCTGTGGCCACTGCCGCTGAGGCGGCGGAGCTGCGGGAGGCGGGTATCGCACGTCCGATTCTGATCCTGGGCTACTGCTGGCCGGAGGATTATGCCGAGATGATCGAAAAAGAAGTCCGGCTGACGATTTTTAAGGAGGCGGACGCCCGGCTCCTGTCGGAGACGGCTCTGCGGATCGGCATGCCGGCGCGTGTCCATATCAAGGTAGACACGGGCATGAGCCGCATCGGCTTTGCGCCGGGCCCGGATTCGGTTGAGACCGTGCGGCGCATCCGCGCGCTGCCGGGGCTGGAGGTAGAAGGAATCTTTACGCATTTTGCCCGGGCTGACGAAGAGGACAAAGACTTTACCGAAGAGCAGCTTTATCAGTTTCAGGAGTTTATACGCCGGGTAGAGGAGGGCGCGGAGTCCATTCCCATTCATCACTGTGCGAACAGCGCGGCTTCTCTGGAAATGCCGGACACCTGGATGGATATGGCGCGCGTGGGTATTTCTCTCTATGGGCTTTATCCTTCGGAGGAAGTGGATCAGGAGACGGTACAGCTGTTGCCGGCTCTGGAATGGAAGAGTGAGATCGTTTTCGTGAAGGATCTGGAGATGGGGAGCGGCATCAGCTACGGTCATACCCGGATCGCTTTTCGTGATCTGCGTGTGGCGACGATTCCTGTGGGCTACGCCGACGGTTATCCGCGGACTCTTTCAAACTGCGGTTATGTGTTGATTCACGGGAAACCTGCCCGTATCCTCGGGCGGGTCTGCATGGATCAGCTGATGGTCGATGTGACGGAGATTCCCGAGGCGGCGGAAGGTGATATTGTTACGCTGGTCGGACGTGACGGTGACGCGGAAGTAACACCGTGGCGTGGGACCGACCTCGGCGGGCCTTATAGCAAAGAAAATAACTGAGGACTATAAAGAGCATATCAGGTAGTGAAGCATAA
>JAJQDL010000201.1:0-3612 GCA_021202235.1 Lachnospiraceae bacterium | reverse complement strand
CCTGTTGAAGTTGTTTCCGGGCTGAGTTGTCGTTTTATCAATTTGTTTTGCTGTGAGATTTCCAGAAGAGTTCCGCGAATCTATGAGGAATGACAGGAAGCACTCCGGGAAAATGGCTGTCGTGAATACTTTTTCACAGACCGGTTTATACTCATGATGATACCGGAAGAGCGGAAGGCCGAACAGGAGGAAACCATGAAGAGTGCGAAGAAGCCGGAAGGGCTGGATCTGACCTGCCTGACGGAAGAGGATCGGGTGAAGCTGGAAATTGCTGAGGAGATCGGCGTTTTTGACAAGGTGGTCGCCGGCGGCTGGCGGTGCCTGTCGGCCCGGGAGTCCGGGCGGATTGGCGGAATCCTCAGCCGACGGAGACGGCAGGAAAGGGCACGGAAGGCGGAGAGCGTCGACGCAGAAGAACAGATGCCGGGCTGTGGTGCGGGTGTGTCGGAATAGTACAGGGAGGAAAAAATGAGCGAAATACCAAAGAGAATGGAACGTGAGAAGACGCAGGCTGTGATGATTGATATGCAGGAGCGGTTGCTTCCCGCCATGGAGCGGCAGGCGGAGGTTCGTGAGAAGACAGATATGCTCCTTCGCGGTCTGCAGATCCTGGAGATTCCGGTGACGGTGACGCAGCAGTATACCCGGGGCCTGGGACCGACCGAAGAGAGACTTCGGGAGGCGGCCGGGACGGAGGACTATGTGGAGAAGCTGTCTTTCAGCTGCTTCCCGGAGCCGGCCTTCCGGGAAGCACTCGAAGCTCATCCGGAGCGGGATGCAGTGCTGCTCTTCGGCGTGGAGACCCACGTCTGTGTGCTGCAGACGGCTCTTGACCTTCTGACCTCCAGACGGGATGTCTTCATTGTCTGCGACTGCGTGGATTCGCGTAGCCGCAGCGACCGGGAGGTGGCGCTGCGGCGGATGGAGGCGGCCGGGGCGGTTCTCACTACGGCTGAATCAGCACTCTTTGAGCTGCTGGGGCGGGCCGGAAGCGATACATTCAGGAGTATCTCGAAGCTGGTAAAATAGAAAGTCTCCCCTGATTTAAACGTGCCGCACCCTTTCAAGCCGGGTAAAGCGATGTAAAATGAATAAAACAGGGAAAACAGGCAGTCATCCTTCTTTTCCGGGAGGAACTGCCTGTTTTTTTTACGCGCCGAAAAGGCGCAGACTGTATTCAACCGTGGGATCCCCGGGAGATTTTCCCCGGCTCACTGAGAGACCGTTCCTTCCGGCATCACCTTCCGGGTCAGATATCCCTCCCGGATGCCGTATCCATTGATGAGGATCTCCTTGCATTCTGTTTTGCGTACCAGTGTGTTCATGATGATGAGCCCGGGGATCAGCGTATGGATCCGATCGGGGCAGGTCTTCAGGATCTGGTTCTGGTAGTCCTGTGGCCGCTGACAAAGTCCGGCCATGAATTTACGGAAGAGCGGAGCGGGAATGACCTCGTTGTCGGCGGACAAATGTTCCAGATCATTCAGAAGCTTCAGCGCGGCGCGGACCGATCCGCCGACACCGCAGAGGGTATCTGTATGAAGAATCTGGTGGGAATTCTCTATGGTACGTTCCAGCTCGTCATAGACCCTTCCCTTCATATTAACGATCTCGCTTTTTTTCGGAAGAATATGCCCCACATACTGGTTGAACAGGTTCAGACAGCCGATCTTCATGCTTTCAGACAGATGGGGACGTCCTTCAGAAAAGGTGACGATCTCGGTGCTGCCGCCGCCTACATCAAAGACCAGCCCTTCCCTGAGATCTGTCTGGCAGAGAACTCCGTAGAAATCATAGAGTCCTTCGTCCCGTCCGGAGACGACATCGACCGAATATCCGGTTTCCTGAAAAATCTCCGCCACGGCTTCCTCTGTATTCTCAATATTTCGCAGAGAAGCTGTCGCAAAGACGGCGGTGCGGTCAATGGGAAACTGGTTCAGAAGTCCCTGAAATCGGTTTAATACCTGGCAGGCTATCCGGATACCTTCCCGGGTCATCATGTCATTTTCTATATAGTTGGCCAGCCCGGCGCGTTCCTTGACGGCAATCAGACGGCGGAACTGAGAGCCTTCGGCCTGATAGACCGACAGGCGGATGGTGTTGGAACCAACGTCCACAATGGCATATTTCATAGAAGCAATTCTCCTTCCTGCAAATCCATATTGTCTCGTATTTATGTTCATTCCTTTGTCTTTTCGCATACGATCCAACCGTTTGTCGTTCACTATAGCGCCTGTGCCTAAGAGCGGCCTTATAATTTTGTGAAATACGGGTAAGATTTATGTAAAACGCGGGAAATTTTCACCTGTCAGGAACCACAGATAGATTTTACGGGATTTTTACATTCGATATAGGTTTCCCTGATAGCGGCAATGACGGGAGCGGCGCTACAATGGGGACGTGATCCTACAAAAGAAGACGTACAAGCCGTCGGGAGGCATATAACATGGAAACCAACTGTTACGAGAACCGGGAGCTTTCCTGGCTGCGCTTTAATGAGCGCGTTCTGGAGGAAGCTGTGACACCGGAGAATCCCCTGTGTGAGCAGATGTCCTTTCTGTCCATTTTTCAGAGCAACCTGGATGAGTTCTTCATGGTGCGCGTGGGAACTTTATATGATCGGATGCTTCTGCCGGAGGAGATTCGCGACTCCAAGATGCACATGACCTGTGAGGAACAGCTCTCCGCCATATTCCGCGAGACCAGGAGGCTGTCAGAGCGAAAGGATGCAGTGTATCGGGACATCCGCAACAAGATGGCCCGCGAGGGTGTGAGCATCTTTGACTTCAAAGATCTGACTCTCGAGGAAGGGGAATATCTGCGGAACTATTTTGACAGCGAAGTGAAACCTTTGCTGTCCCCCCAGATCATTGGAAAAAAACAGCCATTTCCGTTCCTGAAAAATAAAGAGATCTACGCCGTGGTGGTGCTGGAAAAGAAGGGCAGTGAGAAGATGGGTATCGTGCCCTGTACGGATGGCATCCTCCCTCAGCTGGTGGCGCTGCCCGGCGAACCGCGCCGGTTTATGCTGATGAAGGAGCTGATCCTTCATTTTGTTCCGGATATTTTTGAACGCTATGAGATCCGCAGCAAATCTCTGATCCGCATCATCCGCAGCGCGGACATCTTTCCGGAGGAAGAGGAGATGGATTACCGTCGTGTCATGGAACGGATGGTTCGAACCCGGCGGAGACTGCAGCCGGTGAAGCTGGAATATTCCCGGCTCATGGATCCGGCGGTTCTCACGGAGCTGTGCCATTATCTGGGACTTTCCAGGGACCAGATCTTTTATTCGGAGGCGCCTCTGGATCTCGCCTTCCTGTCTGAGATACGGGACGTTCTCCATGAACGGCGGGAACTCTTTTATCCGCGCCGTTCGCCGCAGATTCCGCCGGAATATGCAGGTGCGGATTCCATGATCCGGCTGGTGCAGGAGAAGGATCGTCTTCTGGCCTATCCTTTTGAGAGTATTGATCCGTTCCTGAATCTCCTGCGGGAAGCCGCCGACGATCCGCGGGTCGCGTCCATCAAGATCAGTCTTTACCGGGTGGCCAGCAACAGCGAGCTCGCCAAAGCACTGATCCGGGCCTCCGAGAATTGCGAAGAGGTCCT
>JAJQDL010000002.1 GCA_021202235.1 Lachnospiraceae bacterium | reverse complement strand
GGTGAAGACGGCGATCCAGGAGTTCCTGGAAACGGATGACCCGAATTTCGATCATGGCTTTATGATCAACGCGGGATTTCCGCAGGTGCGGAAGGCTGTGGCGGATTCCCTGAACTGCCGCTTCGGGACGAAGTTCCATGAGAACAACATCATTATGACCGTGGGCGCGGCCAGCGGCCTCAACGTGGCCTTAAAGACGCTGTTAAATCCCGGCGAGGAGGTCATCGTCTTCGCCCCCTATTTCCTGGAGTACGGGGCCTATGTCAGCAACTACGACGGGAAGCTGGTCGTGATCTCCCCGAACACGGAGACCTTCCAGCCCAATCTGGCGGAGTTCGAGGAGAAGATCACGGCGAAGACGCGGGCGGTCATCGTCAACACCCCGCACAACCCCACCGGCGTCGTGTATTCCGAGGAGACGATCCGGAAGATCGCCGAGATTCTGAACCGCAAGCAGGAGGCCTTCGGAAGCCCTATCTTCCTGATCTCCGACGAGCCCTACCGGGAGCTGATCTATGACGGCGCGGTGGTGCCCTATATCACGAAATATTATGACAATACGATCGTCGGCTATTCCTTCAGCAAGTCTCTGTCCCTGCCCGGCGAGCGCATCGGCTATCTGGTGATCCCGGATGAGCTGGAGGATTCCGCCGCGGTGTTTGCCGCCGCCTCCATCGCCACCCGGGTCAGCGGCGCGGTGAATGCTCCTTCGCTGATGCAGCTGGTGATCGAGAAATGCATCGATGAGAAATGCGACGTGGACTATTATGACCGGAACCGCAACGCGCTGTACAACGGGCTGACGGAGCTGGGCTTCGACTGCATCAAGCCGCAGGGCGCTTTTTATCTTTTCGTGAAGTCGCCGATGGAGGACGACCGGGCGTTCTGCGAGAAGGCTAAGGAATTTAACATCCTCGTGGTCTCCGGCGCTTCCTTCGCCTGCCCCGGTTATGTGCGGTTGGCCTACTGTGTTTCTTATGAGACCATCTGCAACTCCCTGCCCGCCTTTGCCGAACTGGCGAAAGCCTGCGGTCTGAAGAAGTAGAGGAAGAGCTTTTGTCCGATGGCGCGAGCCCCTTTGGTGAAATGTCGCGTGTCTGCGTGAAAGCAGCCGCAGAAATTTTTAAGAACGCGAAAACCCTGGCGATCCAGACCAGGGTTTTCTTTGTATAGAGATATAGAAGTAAAGTAGAAGGCTTTGTCGGACCCGGCGCTTCCAACCGGGGCATATGCTTCCGACCCGGAGATACCGGAGGCTTTTTATCATACGGGAAAGTTCGGAGAAATCTCCCATATGATAAAAAATACCCTGCTCACCGCAGGGTATAGGTATACAAAGAAAACGTACATCTATCTGCCATCTAGGTGGGTCATCGATAAATCTTATTGCAAGCAGGTCTTCTGACTGACGGCTTCGAGGTCTTCCCTTCTCATCCGATCGGACAATGGTTAACGAAGAACCCATACCGCACACAGCTGCGAGACAGTTCCGGATTCGCACCGGATTCCCTTTTCACCCATCCCCGCGGGGACGGACACTTGCAACGAATCATATGCTTCTCTTATTCTACCACATGCCGGGAAATATGCAAGGGTAAAATCTGTTTTGCGGAAAAATTTCCGGATAAATTTACTCAACAAATGTTTTTGCTGCCTGCCCTGCCGAACGGGCGGACCTCATCGGTGGTTGATGCGGCTGGCGAGGCTGCCGGCGCCGAAGCCGTTGTCGATGTTCACGGTGGCTACGCCGTTGGCACAGGAGTTCAGCATGGAGAGGAGCGCCGCCAGTCCGTGGAAGGAGGCACCGTATCCTACGCTGGTGGGGACGGCGATGACCGGGCACTCGGCCAGTCCGGCGATGACGCTCGCCAGGGCGCCCTCCATCCCGGCCACGGCGATGATGACGTTGGCGCTCATGATATCATCCAGATGGGAGAGTGTTCTGTGGAGTCCCGCCACGCCGACGTCATAGAGACGCTGTACCTCGTTGCCCATGGCTTCGGCGGTCCAGGCCGCCTCCTCAGCCACGGAGATGTCGCTGGTACCGCCGGTGGCGACGAGGATGGTCCCCTTGCCGTCGGGGACCGGCAGGGTTCCCAGAAAGCCAATGCGGGAGGCCTCCTCATAGTGAAGATCGTACCGGGCTGCGATTACTTCCGCCGCCTCTGGCGCCAGCCGCGTGATGAGGATTGTTTCCTGACCATGCTTTTTCATGGCTTCGACGATCCCCAGAATCTGCTCCGTGGTCTTTCCGGCGCCGTAGATCACCTCCGCCGCTCCCTGACGCAGCTCACGGTGATGGTCCACCTTCGCGTAGCCCAGATCCTCGAAGGGTTCCTCCTTGATCTGCAGGACCGCTTCTTCTACCGGCAGCGTCCCCGCCTGTACCTGATTCAAAATATCTGTCAGTGTGTCTTTCTTCATCCTGGTTCCCTGCTTTCTTTTTTTGTTGGGACTCTGTTATGGGTCTGTTCTGTGCTGCCGCTTTGGCAGAAAGTTTATCATAAATAGGCAGGGGATTCAAGAATTCTCTAAAGCATGGATTCCGTGGATGTGAAAAAAACTGTGGTACAATTTCAGGCACAGAGAGCAAGGTACAGGGAGGTGCTGCTAGAGGCTGGTCCGGCATTGACAGGAACAGATGAGAGTGATACAATCCTGCCGGATTACTGGGTAAAATGGGAGGCGAAGAGATGGCAGAATTACACAGTCTGGAAAAGAAAGAAGAATGCCTGCGAAGCATCCTGCGGGAGATGGAAAGCGTCGCCGTGGCATTCTCAGCCGGGGTGGACTCCACACTGCTTCTGGCTATGGCTGCGGAGGAGCTGGGGGAGCGGGCAGTGGCTGTGACGGCTCGGACCTGTTTCTTCCCGGAGCGGGAGAGCCGGGAGGCGGAAGAATTCTGCCGGGAGAGAGGCATCCGGCAGATATTTCTGGATTTTGATGAGCTGACGGTGGAGGGAATCCGGGAGAATCCTCCGGACCGCTGCTATCTTTGTAAGAAACATCTCTTCGGGGAGATTCAGAAGATCGCTGCCGGGGAAGGGCTGGCCTGCGTGGCGGAGGGCTCCAATGTGGATGATACAGGCGATTACCGGCCGGGCCTGCAGGCCGTGGC
>JAJQDL010000155.1 GCA_021202235.1 Lachnospiraceae bacterium | reverse complement strand
GAGTGCCCGGGCGTTAGCGCCCTGCTGCTGGTGACCGCTGGAGCGGTTCTTTACCGGTTCGTCAAGCTTGTCTGCCAGCCCCACCCGCGTGAGCAGGTCGGCCGCCTCCTCGCGCCGGGCACGGGGGAAGAGACCCAGAGAGGCCGGGAACGCCGCCATATCGGGAAGGCAGGCATTAAGGACATTTTGCAGGCAGGAGACATTTTCCACCAGGCAGAAGTCCTGATAGATTGTGGCGGTCTTCTTCTGCATGTCCCGCTTCCGGCGGCCCCGGGCGGCTTCGAAATGTTCGTTCTGATAGAGAATGGCGCCCGCATTGCAGCTGATCGCACCGTTCAGGATGCGCAGCAGCGTCGTCTTGCCGGCGCCGGAGGGTCCGATGACTGACACGAATTCTCCCTGATCGACGGAGAAGCTCACGTCGGTCAGGGCGGCCATGCGGTCATCAAAGCATTTGGTGATGTGTTGAATCTGTAATAGCATGATGTGTAGGTTCTCCTGTGACAGGGATACGCGGCAGCGTTTCATGCGGGGAGAGGCAGTTCACGAGACTCTGGTGGATTAACTCTCAAGAGATTTCAGCAGCTCCTGCGCGTCGCGCTCACCGTCATAGTTGGCGTCGTCGCCCCACTCATAGCCGATCTGACTGAAGACGCTGATGATCTCCTTTCCTTCCTCAGTCTCCGCGATCTCGATGAAGGCCTCGCCAAGGGCCTGGCGGAAGCTTTCGTCCGCCATGAGCTCGGAGGTCTCGCTGTAGGCGATCATATCGTTGTAAATGGGCTCGCTGACGCCGAGGATACCGGTCTGATTCACCATCTCATCGGTGCCGCCGAATTCGGAGACCCAGTCGGAGGCGTATTTGACACGGATATGCCCGTAAGAGACGATGATATCCACCTGCCCGGCGGCCAGGCGAGAGAGCGAGGTCGTGTAGGAATCAGACTCTACGACATTGGAGAGATCGGCGATCGTCTTGCCGTAGCGCTCCTGCAGCCACAGGCTCGGATAAATGTAGCCGGAGGCGGAGGTGGCGTCCATGACTGCCCAGGTGGCACTGTCAAGGTCTTCCCAGGTCAGCTCCTCCCCGGCGTTTACCTTCGCCAGCAGCTCCTGGCCCTTCTCGCTGGGACCGGCCAGGATTACGGAGCGGTAATAAGTACTCATCTCATCGGTGTTTTCCTCGAGTGTGCCGTCGTTCCAGTCGACGGGATCCTCAGAATCCTTGCTGATGGCATAGCGCAGGGCGGTGAGCAGCACGTCGCAGTCGTCCGAGAAGAGTACATAATTGCCGCCGGAAATGAAGCCGATGTCGGCGCTTCCGGCGCTGAGGGCCTGTCCCACGGCCGTGTAGCTAGTGCCGACCGACATGTCGATCTCCTGCACGTCATAGCCCTTTTCCAGTAGCTTCGCCTGCAGCAGCTCCTCCAGCGGCTCCGTCGATGTGATGACGGTATCCGCGTCGGCGTAGGGAGAGAAAGCGATGGTCAGCGTATCGATCTCCTGCAGGTTGCCGGTGTCTGCGGCTGCTGTTTCCTGTGTGGATGTGGCCGATGTTTCGGCGGTGGTTCCTGCAGCTGATTCAGCGGCGGAGGTGTCCGTGTCTGTTTCCGAGGCGCCGCAGCCGGACAGCAGTCCGAGACACAGGCTCAGAGCCCGAGTCACCGAGATGGCTTCTTTCCAACTGTACTTCCTTTCATCTAAACTCTTAGGTTATCACCAGAGGGTGATTCCGTATGCAGCCGTGCGGCGAAAAATACGTTCACGACATCGGCTCCAGATACACGCTCGTGGAGGGGTAGGCGAATTCGCAGCCGTCCTGCCGCATTACTTCCATAATCTTCAGGTTGATGCGGTTCTGCAGCTCGCGGTATTCACCGAGATCCACGGCCGTGACGTAAATGCGCGCGTTGAGATCGATGCTCGAGGAGGAGAACTCCGACAACACCACGTTTACCATGTCGGGAACCACCTGGGGGTCCGCCTGGAACATGGCGCTCAGGTCGTCACGCAGCTTCTCGATTCTTTCGGGCGGCGTGTCATATTTGACGCCGATGGAGAAGGTCCACAGCCGCGTGCTGCGGTCGGTGATGTTCTGGATGTATTCGGAGCAGACCTGGGAATTCTCGATGGTGATCAGCACCTTGTCCGGGGTGCGCAGCCTCGTGGAGCGGAAGGAGACCTCCTCTACAGTCCCCTCGACGCTGCCGAGGATCACATAATCGCCGATGCCGAAGGGCCGCTCTACGAGCAGCTTGCTGCCGTGTATGTAACTGGAAATCGTGGACTGCGCGGCAAGAGCGATGGGGAGTCCTGCGAGGCCGGCGCCGGCGAGCAGGCCGGCCACGGGAACGCCGAAGATCTCCAGGACGGCAAAAACAGCGATCACCACCACCAGAACCCGGTAAATCTTTTCAAAAAAGCGGACCAGCGTCTGGTTCTTCTCCATCTCCAGCTGATTCCGGGCAGAGATGAGAAGCAGGGTACACAGCTCCTCACTGCGCCAGAAGCCCCAGGCCAGCTGGATGACGGCCGCTGAAGCAAAGAAGGGGCTGACCGTCTGATTCACCTTGTAGATCGACCAGGGAAGAGGCAGCGCCAGTACCGCCAGATAGATCAGCGCGGTGCGGATCAGTAAAATCAGCGGTTCCACGAAGCCCTCGTTAAGAATGAGGAGCCACCGGGGCGTGAAGCGCGCCAGACGGTCATGCAGGAGGCCGGTCAGCTTCCGCACTGCCTTGGAGCCGAATACCGCGAGCAGAAGCAGCACGGCCGCCGCGGCCAGCTGGATCCACTCGTTGTGTGTCAGGATAAAGACACGAAAACTTTTCAGAAGGGTCCATGTATTCATAAAGATACCTCGCGAAGTTAACTACTATTTGATGACGGTTGATTCGGATAACTGATACATTCTGTTTGTATTCGTTCCCAATGCTTCAATATCCGGCATCTGTGAAAGAATTGTACGTGTTCTGGCATTGCTCAGACCAATGTATGAAGCGAGATCGCCGGTCTTTGCTGCACCATAGCTTTCAAGGTAGAAGCGTATTTTTTCCTGATGTTCCAGGGTCTTTCTTGTTGGTTTCCTGTTGCTTGTTTTCTTCGCTTGTTTTTCTTCGCTTGTTTTTCTTCGCTTGTTTTT
>JAJQDL010000197.1 GCA_021202235.1 Lachnospiraceae bacterium | reverse complement strand
GAGATCGAGGCGAGCCCCTGTGCCATAACAGAACCGGAGGCATATCGGGGGCAGGGGCAGAGTGTATTTCCGGAGGCGCAGCCGCTCCATGTGGAGATCGGCATGGGGAAGGGAAAGTTCCTGACGGAGATGGCGCAGACACATCCGGACGTGAATTATCTGGGAATCGAGAAATTCTCCAGCGTTCTGGTCCGGGCGGTGCAGAAGCAGGAGGTGCTGGCGCTTCCGAACCTGCGCCTGATCCGGATGGACGCGGAGAACCTGCTGTCCGTGTTCGCGGAAGGGGAGGTGGCGCGTATCTATCTGAATTTCTCCGATCCGTGGCCCAAGGATCGCCATGTGAAACGCCGCCTGACCTCGGAGAATTTTCTGCGGCGTTACGATGTGATCCTGGCGAAGGAGGGACGGCTGGAATTCAAGACGGATAACCGGGATCTGTTTGATTTCTCGCTGGACGCCATCCGGGATCATGGCTGGCGGGTTCTGGCTGTGACGTATGATCTTCACCACAGCGAGCTGGCGGAGGGAAATATCCTGACAGAGTATGAGGAGCGCTTTTCGGCACAGGGGAATCCGATCTGTAAACTGATCTGCGCACCGGAGTCCCGTGAGGCTGCCCGAACCGGAGGAGCGTGAAAAGGATCCTGCCGGGCGATGGTTTCGTGGCTCTCGAAAAGCAGATGATATTGACAGAGAGAGACACGCGGGGGCAAAGAGGCATAAGATAAAGAAAAAGAAGGTCGGGAAGCAGGATGGCGGTAAAAAGATCCTGGAAAGAGACGATCGCCAGGAGTTCCCTGGTGAGCCCCCGTCTGGACCGGCGGCTGCTCCGTCTGCAGCGCAGTTTTCTGGAAGCGGCCGGGGTTCTGGAGCAGCTGGATATGAAAGGCGGCAGACAGAATAAAAACCGTTAATTCTTTGTTAAAGAATCCTGCTTTTTCTTGACATTTCTTAAAAACAGGAGTAAAACGAGGAATGGTAATGAGAAGAGTGAGGAGGTCCCGCAAGGGGATCCGTGATGGCCATGCGGCCAGAATTGAGGAGGCGATTCCTTGGACACTATTTTGGATAAGCTGTCGGAGATTGAAAACGCGGCGAACCGGATTCTCGGCCGTACGGCTGAGCAGAAGGAGAAGGCTTCTCAGGCAATGAAAGAGAAGACAGAGTCCTTCGACCATGCGCTGCAGGCGGAGACAGACGAAAAGATCGCGGAGCTGAGGCAGTCCCTGCAGCGGCAGCGCGAGGAGAACCTGTCGCACATGCGGGTCTATACTCAGGAACAGATGGATGCTCTGGAGGCGGCCTGTGAGAGGGATCACGGACGGCTGGCGGAGACGCTGGTGCAGAGAATACTGGAGGCGTAGCATGGGGAGCTTACTGTCCTACAGCGGCCTCACGACGAAGCTGCGGGCCATGGAGAGCCATCTGATCCGCGAGGAGGGATATCGCAGAATCTCGGAGATGGGGAGCGTCGGCGAAGTGGTCGGCTATCTGAAGCGGACCACGGAGTACCGGGACATCCTGGCGGACGTAGATGAAACGAACATCCACCGGGGCGAGGTGGAGCGACTTCTGATCACCTCCATGTACCGGGATTTCATACGGATCTATCGTTTTGCTGATCCGGAGCAGAAGAAATTTTTAACTCTTTATATGAAGAGATATGAGCTGGCGATCCTCAAGCGCTGCTTCCGCATGATCTTCGATCACAGGGATCTGGAACATGTGGTCTGGCGTGCCCCGGAATTTCTCGGGCGCCACACTCAGCTGGATCTGCCGAAGCTCTCCGGTTCGAAGACGCTGGGAGAGCTGATCGGGAATCTGAAGGGAACGGAATATTATGCGCCCCTGTCCCGGATCCCGGAAGGGAACGGCGCTACGCTGTTTGATTATGAGATGGCACTGGATCTGTATTATTTCGGATTGATCTGGAAACAGAAGGATAAGATGTTCCGGAAGCAGGATCTGAAGAGTATTACCCAGGACTACGGAGTACGATTTGACCTGACCAATCTAAACTGGATTTGCCGTTCCCGGGCCTTTTACCAGATGTCAGCCGCGGATGTGTATGCGCTGCTGATCCCGGTGACCTACCGGCTGCGCCGGCAGGAGATCAGCCGCCTGGTGGAGGCGGGGAGCGAGGAAGAATTCTCTGCGGTGCTGGATAAGACGTATTATGGGAAAAAATACGAGAAACTCTCCGCTGGCACGCTGGAGGATATGTATCTTGAGATCCTGCAGACCACGCTGCTGCGGGAGGCCAGGAATCATCCGTATTCTGTGGCGTCCGTATATTCCTTCTTATATCAGAAGGAGCGTGAGCTGGACCGTCTGACGACAGCGCTGGAATGTGTCCGCTACAGGCTGGCTCCGTCGGCGGCTTATCAGCTCATCATGAAGAGTTAGGGGGTGCGCAATGATTGAAAAAATGAAGTTCCTGAGCATAACCGGACCGAAGGAGGATATCGACCGGGTAGTGGAGAACTACCTGTCCCGGTATCCCATGCATCTGGAAAATGCTCTGGCGGAACTGGATTCAGTGCGGGATCTGACTCCTTATATGGAAGTAAATCCCTACAAAGACAGGCTGGACAAGGCCAAAAAATACACGGAGAAGATCCCGGAGCCGGAAGGTTCGGGGCACGACATCACCGTGGAGGAAGCGCTGCAGATCCTGGACAAGACGGAGAAGAAGATCCGTAAGCTGCAGAAGGAACTGAACCAGCTGACGAAGGAGAGAAAGGAAAAGCAGGAATTGCTCCGGGAAATCTCCCCCTATCGGATGATTCCCTTTAACGTCTCCGAACTGCTGCATTTTCAGTTTGTTAAGTACCGGTTCGGACGGATTCCGAAGGAATATTATGAGAAATTCGAGCAGTTTGTCTATGACAATCTGAATATGATCTTCTATAAGGGACTTTCGGATGAGGAGTATGTCTGGGGCGCGTATTTCGTTCCCGGGGCACAGGTCGATCAGGTCGATGCGGTGCTCTCCTCGCTGCATTTCGAGCGGATCTATCTGCCGGATTCCTATGAGGGAACGGCGGAGGAGGCCTACAGGAAGCTGAAGAAAGAGTCGTCCGAGCTGCGCAAGTCGATCGTGGAGGTCCGGGAGAATATAAACGCGGTCTTGGCGGTTTACGCGGACGAGC
>JAJQDL010000039.1 GCA_021202235.1 Lachnospiraceae bacterium | reverse complement strand
GTTATGATTCAATACAGAACGAAGGGGGAATCATATGTTCCTGTATGAATGGGAAAAACTGCGGCATTCCAGAAAAATTGGATTTCTTTTGGTGATATCTTTGGGTCTTCTGATCTTTGTGACCGGCGTGAGGGTGGCGGGGATCCTGCAATATAATCAGGATATCCTCCGGGCCGGTATGGCATATGACCTCGTTGATAACGGTCTGTTCCTGTGGATTGGATATTATTCCCTGTTTCCTTTGCCGCCGGGGATGTCTTTTGCCGCCGATGCGACAAATTATTTGTCTGCTGTACTGCCCGCCATGATCATGCCGGTTATGCTGTCTCTTTGCAGAGTGGACACATATCTGGAAGACAGTCAGGCGGACATGGTTCAGATCGCTCTGGAAAAGACAGGGCGGAAGAAATACTACTTTGGACAGGCGTTGTTTGCAGTAGGAACGACCATGCTCTGGATTCTGGCATGGCTGTTGATTCAGCTGATCTTAAGCATCCCGGCGACACAATTTCTTGCCGGACAGATTGAGACGATTCCGACGTTTGTCATTGATATCAATACGCTATGTTCAGTAACAGTCAAACACTGTTTCTTTTACAGCGGCCTGGCCGTGCTGACCTATTCTGTTTCATTATATCTGCAGCGTCTGAAAATAATCGTGCTTGTGTTTCCGGTGGTTGTCTACATGATTGCGGCGATGATCTGCATAAAGGTCTGGAGGAATGATCTGGTGGGCCTGATTTTTGCAGATTCCGGTTTGCTGTATCCCAATGTGAACGTGCTGATCGGGTTTGTGGTGAGCTGTTATCTGTCTGCGGTAATCTTACTTGTCATCAAAGTATTTTGGGGAGAGGGAACGACCTATGAGGGCGATAGAGAAATTATTTCGGGGTGAAGCCAGGCTCAGGTCTCTGTTTCTTCTCCAGATGATGTTCACCGCCATGGATCTGATCTGGTGCTGTTCTCAGGGAAAGTCTGTTGCAAATGGGAATGAGCTTTTACTGTATAGAAGTTTTTTTTATACGGATATCAGCGCCGGATTGGTGGAAGATATTTTATTCACTCTGCAATATTACACGACAGCTCTTTATCTGGGACAGTACATCAGGAATCATTTCTCATCCGGGAATGCCTACGTTTTGCTTCGGTCAGATCTTCAAAAAACTCACAGAGACAGTATGAAGGAAACATGGATATATCTGATCCTTCTGGAAGCAGTGAAGAGCCTGTTTTCTGTAGTGGCAGCGTATATCCTGAAAATACCTATCGATCAAAGCAAATTCTATGCTGGAAAATGGCTGATCGCCGAAACCCTGATCCTCTTATGCCGCTTGACGCATGTTCTGGTTTCCTGCATGCTGAGCAGCCGATATTCAGCTACGACAACGGGGATGATTCTCCTGCTCGGGCTCATTGCTGAGGAGATCCTGATCATTGTGCTGAAGAAGAAGGGCAGATATCTTCCTCTGTTTTACGGATCCTGTCTGTTGATGAATCAGATAAATGGATATGAGCGGGACACGGTGATCGTCATATTTCTGATGGCGCTGGGAACAGCGGTCTGTTGTGAACGTCTGTGGAACCGCAGAATCAGAAGATGTGACTGCATTTAGGAGGAGAATTGTATGGATACAGCTGTCGTGATGGAAGATTACACGAAAACGTTACATGGTCATAGGGTGTTGGATGAAATCAATCTGGTCATAGAACGCGGACAGATCCTGGGCGTGACGGGCCGAAATGGTTCGGGAAAGACCATGCTGCTGCGGGCCATGTGCGGACTGATCCGTCCGGATAAAGGGAAGATCATGGTCATGGAACAGGAACTGAATCGGTAGAGACCCTTCCCTGACTCTGTCGGGCTGGTTCTGGAAAATATTCGATTCTGGAAAAATATGTCAGGCTTTCAGACGCTGCAGACTCTGGCAGCCATCCGGAATAAAATCGGCAAAGCCGAGATTCAGGAGGTCCTGGACCGTGTAGGACTGGATCCGCAGGATCGAAGAGCCGTGGCAAAATATTCGCTGGGAATGAAGCAGAGGCTGGCGATCGCGCAGGCTGTGATGAAAAAACCGGCGCTGATTTTGCTTGATGAGCCCACCAACGCCCTCGATCAGGAGGGTGTGGTGCGCTTTCGCCGCCTGATCATAGAAGAGAAGACGAGAGGGGCGACGATTATATTGACCTCACATATCAAAGAAGATATCGAGGTGCTGTGTGATCGGGTTATACACATGGAAGAAGGGAGAATTGTCAGGCCGCCACAGCATTTGTGACGGCCTGCCGGAACTTTTTACTTTATTCAACGTAAGAATCTTACATCAGCTTGCGGAACAGCGTCTTGAAGTCCTCAATTGATGCCTCTTTGGGGTTGCCGGGCGCGCAGGCGTCGGCGGCGGCGGACTGGGCCAGGAAGTCCAGATCCTCCTCCTTCATTTTCTCCAGCTTTGTGGGGATACCCACATCGGTGGAGAGCTGCTTGACGGCGTCGATGGCAGCCTTGCGGTAGGTTTCCTGATCCATGCCGGTGGTGTCTACGCCCATAGCCTCGGCGATCGCCTTGTATTTATCGCCGGTGGCATCGGCGTTGAACTCCATAACGATGGGGAGCATCATTGCGCAGGCGACGCCGTGAGGCGTGTCATAGACTGCACCGAGAGTGTGAGCCATGGAGTGGGCGATACCCAGGCCGACATTGGAGAAGGCCATACCGGTGACAAACTGCCCCAGAGCCATGCCTTCACGACCCTCCTGCTCGTTCCTGACAGCACCCCGCAGGTTCTTGGAGATCAGCTTGATGGCTTCCAGGTTCAGGCAGTCAGCCAGCTCCCAGGCGGCCTTGGTGGTGTAGCCTTCGATGGCATGGGTCAGAGCGTCCATGCCGGTGGAGGCGGTCAGTCCCCTGGGCATAGTGGACATCATGTCTGGGTCTACGATGGCGATGTCGGGGATGTCATTCTCATCCACGCAGACGAATTTACGCTTCTTCTGCACGTCGGTGATCACATAGTTGATTGTGGCCTCTGCCGCAGTGCCGGCTGTGGTGGGGACGGCGATGGTGTAGACGGTGCGGTTTTTAGTGGGAGCCACGCCCTCCAGAGAACGGACATCAGCGAACTCCGGATTATTGATGATGATGCCGATGGCCTTGCCGGTGTCCATGGAGGAGCCGCCGCCGATGG
>JAJQDL010000085.1 GCA_021202235.1 Lachnospiraceae bacterium | reverse complement strand
CTACCTTGCCGCCACGTAACCTGAAATACCCGTTTCTATCCCCATTTGCCCTTCCATCATCCTTTTGCAATCGGACAGACGAAGCAGGCGGCAGAAAATATTCTGTCGCCTGCTTCGTCTGTCATCTGAATCTATTGCCTTCTGTTATCTGCCAGAGCTCGTGCCAGCCTCCCCAGCGCTTCCTCCAGAACACTGCGTGGGCAGGCGGCATTGATCCGCTCATATCCTTCTCCTGCCGCGCCAAAGATTGCCCCGGAATCAAGCCACAGCCCGGCCCGGCGGACGATGAGCTCTTCTCTCTCCGCCTCCGTCAGCCCCAGTCCGCGGAAATCCAGCCACATAAGGTAGGTTCCCTCAGGTACGTATGTCTTCACCCCCGGCAGATTTTCCTCTGCAAAGGAGCGTACATAGGTCATATTCGCCTCCACATATCGCAGCATGGCCTCATACCAAATATCCCCGTACCGATAGGCCGCCTCGCAGGCTGTCAGTCCCAGTGTGTTCATCTGGCTGTAGCCGGCAGCATTCACCTGCCGCCGGAAGGCCCGCCGCCGTGTGGCATCCGGGATGAAGATGTTGGATACCTGCAGTCCCGCCAGGTTGAAAGTTTTCCCCGGCGATGTACAGGTGACGGAAATATCGCGGAACTCCTCCCGCAGACTGGCAAAGACCAGATGCCTGTGCCCTCCGAATACAAAGTCCTCATGAATCTCATCGCTGACAACGGTCACTCCATGCCGCAGGCAGATCTCCCCCACCCGGAGCAGCTCCCACTCCTCCCAGACACGGCCGACCGGATTGTGCGGGCTGCAGAGCAGAAAGAGCCGGATCTGATTCTCCCGAATCTTCTCCTCAAAATCGTCAAAATCCATCCGGTATCGTCCGTCCTCATCACGCACCAGGTCGCTGCTCACCACACGGCGGTCATTATCCTCGATAACTTCTGAAAAGGGATAGTATACCGGCTGCTGCATCAGCACAGCCTCTCCTGGCTTCGTATAAGCCTTCACAGCCATCGCCAGGGCGAATACCACCCCCGGCGTCTTTACAACCCACCGCGGATCTGCTTTCCAGCCATGACGCCGCTGCATCCAACCTGTCAGCGCCTCGAAATAGCTCTCTGTCGGTTCCGTGTAGCCGAAAATACCGTGGCGTACCCGCGCTTCGACGGCATCCAGCACCCGACTAGAGGTAGGGAAATACATATCTGCCACCCACAGCGGCAGCACTTCCGCCGGCTTACCCCGCCGCACGGCAAAATCATATTTCAAAGAATCTGTATGCCTGCGCTCCACGAACTCGTCAAAATTCAGATTTCTTTCAACAGCAACACATTCCTCTTCCATCGTTCCTTCCTCCTCTCCCGCACTACTGCCGCTCTCAACAGGATTCAGACGTCTCTTTTCCTCCGTCATTTCCCCGCTCCTCTCCTCATTCCAGAGCCTGTCCCAGATCACAGATCAGGTCATCCACATGTTCTATACCCACCGACAACCGCAGAAATCGGTCTGTGATTCCCAGTCTCTCCCTCACCTCTGGAGCGACATCCGCATGCGTCTGAAGCATGGGATACGTCAGAAGAGTCTCGACTCCGCCCAGACTCTCTGCATAGGAAATGATCTTCACCCGCTCCAGCACCCTGCGGGCCGTCTCCGCCGAATCCACTGTGAAGGAGATCATGCTGCCGCTCCCTCTCGCCTGTCGCTGATTGATTTCGTATCCGGGATGTTCCGGAAGTCCCACATAATAGACCTTCTCAACCCTTTCCTGTTCTCCCAGCCAGCGGGCCAGAATCTGCGCATTTTCCTGCTGTCTCTCCATGCGAACCGGCAGCGTTTTGATCCCTCGCAGGATCAGGAAACTGTCGAAAGGAGCCAGGCAGCAGCCGATCGTCTTGTACAGAGCACGAATCTCCTCCGCCCATCCGGGATCCCGGCTGCAGAGAAACCCCGCCAGCGTGTCATTGTGCCCGCCGAGAAATTTGGTCCCACTGTGAAGGACGAAATCAGCCCCCAGAGAGAGTGGGTTCTGAAAATAAGGGGACAGAAAGGTGTTATCCACGATCAGCAGCAGCCCATGCCGATCCGCGATCTCCCGCATGGCCCGGAGATCTGTGACCCGCATCGTCGGATTGCTGGGTGTCTCGATATAGAGTGCACGCGTATTTTCCCGGACAGCCTGCTCCGTCGAAGCGGCGTCCGTCGTATCCGTGTAGGACACGGAAATGCCCCGTTTGCGGCAGACCGTCTCAAACATCCGAACAGCCCCTCCGTACAGATCCTCCGAACAGAGAATGTGATCCCCCTCTCCGAAAAGCTCCATGAGAAGCCCCTGTGCCGCCATACCGGAGGAACATGCCACGGCGTCGCAGGCCCCCTCAAGCGATCGGACCGTCTCCTCAAGCTCCCGGCGGGTCGGATTGCTCTCCCGCACATAATCATATCCGGAGGATACCCCTACACCCGGATGAGCAAAGGTCGCCGTCTGATAAATCGGTGTCGAAATCGCGCCATACGGATGCTCTGCGCTTCCGTCTGTCTGTCCGTGAATACATCGTGTCTCTATCCTGCAGTCCATTTTTACTCTCCCTCCCTGATTCCCCGCACATTTCCCGTGCAGCCACATTTCCTTCACTCTATCATGCGGCGAAACACACGTCTAATACGGGATAGAAATACCCGGGTATAGAATGAATCTATATCTGCCTTACATATTTTCTGATATTTTGTGAGCTCTGTTCGTTTTTCAAAGAATTGTTCCTTGACAGTCCTTCCGCTTTCACTCTATACTTTTACCTGAAGACTGCGACCATGCAGTCCGGTCCTATTTTACAGGAGGAATCCAAATGGCACTTTTACAGGTAAAAACAGAAAATGGCATCGTGGAGGGACTTCCCTCCGGCAATCAGATGATCAGCATCTTCAAGGGGATTCCCTTCGCGAAGCCGCCGGTGGGCGACCTGCGCTGGAAAGCTCCCCAGCCTGCGGAGAACTGGGAGGGTGTCCGTCCCTGCTATAAGTTCGGCTTCATTCCCATGCAGGCCCGCTTCGCGTCGGAAGGCGGCGGCAACACCCTCGCTGCACAGGAATTCTACGTAATCGAATTCCCGATGAGAGAGGACTGTCTCTATCTGAATATCTGGACCCCGGCGAAGGCCGCTGATGAGAAGCTTCCCGTGGCGGGCTATATCCACGGC
>JAJQDL010000107.1 GCA_021202235.1 Lachnospiraceae bacterium | reverse complement strand
CTTAAAGCTTCATTCGAGGGCCTAGATATCCGACAGTTCCTGACCCAGGCCCTCCAGATCTGCATCCAGCCGGGTCAGCCCCGCCAGCTCCCGCGCGGACCGGGAAATCTGCTCCGCGGCCGACGGGCTGCCGTCCATCCAGTCTGCGATTTCCCGCAGGCTGTCGCAGATCTTCTGGCTGTTGTTCATCTTGCGGAAGGCCCGGGTCAGCTCTTCTGTCTCTCCCGGCTGCATCGCCGCTTCCTCAATCTCCTGAATCTCAAAGCGCAGAAAATCCATCTGCCGCCGACGCTCTTCCGGGTCGACCTGCAGTGCGGCCAGCTCCCGCCGGGCTTCCTGCATCCTCTGATACGCTGCCGCCACCTGTTCGCGCTGCTTCTGTACCGTCGGACCGCCAAAGGCGTCGAGTACCTCCAGATGCTTCTCTCGGCGCATCAGCGACTGATGCTCATGCTGTCCGTGAATATCCAGAAGCAGAGCTGTCACCTGGCGCACCTTCGCCGAAGTGACCGTCTCATCATTAATTTTATGAATGCTGCGTCCCGGCAGGATCTTGCGGGAAACAACAATGCACTCATATTCGGTGCTGATATCCAGAGCCGCCAGCTGAGCCCGCTTCTCCTCCTCCGGCACAGAGAACACGAGCTCCGTATACGCGAAATCGCTGCCTCGGCGGATCATATCGCTCCGCAGCCGCCCACCAAGAGCCGCATTTACTGCGTCGATGAGCAGAGATTTCCCGGCTCCCGTCTCACCCGTCAGGATGTTCAGGCCATCGCCGAAGTCGATATCCGCTTCTTCGATCAGCGCAAAATTTTTTACATGCAGATTCAACAGCATAGTATTCCTCCGCACTCAGTATTTCCGTTTTTTAAAGAAAAATGCAACATTTTCAGGTAATGTCGTCAGGACATTTTCACCCGCAGCGTCTCCAGGAAGCTCATGGAACTGAGCTTAAGGATCTTCGTCACCTGTTCCGCCCGCTGCACGATGATCCGCGCCCCGGGTTCCAGGCGGAAGAACGCATCTCCGTCGAAGCTGGCCACGTACCCGGCATCGGTGCCGCGATCCTTCTCTGACCCAAGAATCTCCAGCTCGATCCTGTCTGTGGAGGAAAGGATCAGACTGCGGTTATTCAGAGAATGAGGCGCGATCGGCGTGACCAGGAAGAGCTTCGCCGTCGGTTCCACCACCGGGCCGCCGCAGGAGAGATTATAGGCTGTGGATCCCGTGGGAGTAGAGATAATGATTCCGTCTGCTGCATACAGATAGAGAAACTCCCCATTGACATAGACCTTGAACTTGAAGATGCGCAGGCTCTGGCTCCGGTTCAGCGTCAGGTCGTTGAGAGCCACATTCTCCCCAATCACCTCGCCGTCAGGAGAAAGAATCTTGCCGTAGAGCATCATCCGCTCCTCCTGGATATATTCGTCGGCCACCACCCGCTCCAGGATATCCGTCACACTGTTACGGTCCCCTTCCGTCAGATAGCCCAGCGTTCCCAAGTTGATTCCCAAAAAAGGGACGTTGAGGTCGACCAGATTCCTGGCTGCCCGCAGCAGGGTGCCGTCGCCTCCGAGGACGATGACGCATTCCACGTCCACAGGAACCTCGCGGAGCGCCGTATTATGTCCGTATACCTCTGATTCCCGCTTTTCCTTACGGACATAGCAGGTCTTCCCCCGCTTCAGCAGATAATTCTTGATCATATTGGTGGTATCAAAGCTGGCATCCTTCGTCTCGTTGGTAATAATGAAAAAATGGTTCATGCCCTGCCTCCCCTGTTCCTGTATACTCGCACAGCCGTCCTTCTATTCCGTCCGGAACTGTTCCTTCCAGATATCTGCCGTCTATCTCCATCAGTGATCCAGATCCCCGTGGGCTGCTTCTACGACCGCAATCGGATCAACGGATGCGCTCTCCGCCTGCGGATCTGCAGACAGATGCAGCAGATATTCGATATTTCCCTCGGGTCCCTTGATTGGGGAATAATCCAGATGCCGCACTGCAAAGCCCAGCGTAACGGCCCAGTCCATCACCTTGCTGATGACCTCCCGGTGAGTGCTCTTCTCCCGCACCACGCCTTTTTTCCCGACCTTCTCCCGGCCTGCCTCAAACTGAGGCTTGATCAGGCAGACAATTTCTCCTTCCTTCGTCAGAAGCTCCTTCACCGGACCGAGTACCTTCGTCAGGGAGATGAAGGAGACGTCGATAGAGGCAAAGGCGACCGGTTCCGGTACCTGTTCCCGGGTCACATAGCGAATATTTGTCTTCTCCATACAGACGACCCGCTCATCCTGCCGCAGCTTCCAGGCCAGCTGACCATAGCCTACATCCACCGCATACACACGCACGGCCCCGTTCTGCAGCATACAGTCGGTAAAGCCGCCGGTAGAGGCCCCTACATCCATGCAGACCTTTCCGTCCAGCTTCACGCCGAACTGCGCCATCGCTTTCTCCAGCTTCAGGCCGCCGCGGCTGACATAGGGCATGTTCCGCCCGTGCAGAACCACCTCGGCGTTTTCATCAAAGGTTGTCCCCGGCTTATCCTCCCGCTGTCCGTCCACGAAGATACTTCCGGCCATGATCAGAGCCTTGGCCTTCTCCCGGGAGGGAGCGATTCCGCGCTTCACCACCAGAACATCCAGCCGTTCCTTCATCGCCCCCGCCCCCTTTCCGGCATATTCAGGCACTGTGCGACCCTTCCTTCCCGGAAATACGCTTTTTTCTTCCGGTTCATGCTGTTTCCTCTTTCTCTGCCAGTCTTGCAAGGATCCGGGTATATACGCTCTCAGAATCAAGCCCCAGCTCCTTTTTCAGGATCGAGACATTACCGTGCTCTACATACTGATCCGGAATCGCGATGCGCAGAACCTCACACCCGGGATACCGCCCGGAGAGAAAAGCCGTCACATGTTCACCGAATCCGCCGCTCAGGACATTTTCCTCCATCGTCACGACGAGCGTATGTTCCTGCGCCAGAGCTTCCAGCATCTCCGTATCCAGAGGAGCAACAAAGCGGGCGTTCACCAGGGACACGGCGTGTCCCTCTTCCTTCAACATCTCCCTGACCTCCCAGGCCGTCTCCACCATGGAGCCCACCGCCAGAAGGGCGATCTCTCCTTCACGGAACATCCACTCGGATCTCCCGTTCTCGATCGGCGGACGGAATTCCCGCATCTTTGAACAGACTGTTCCCCGCGGATAACGGATCGCCAGCGGCCCCTCATACACCGCGCTGAAACGCAGCATATCCGCCAGCTCATAGCAGTTTTTAGGAGCCAGGACCGTCATCCCCGGGATCATCTGCAGGAAGGAGAGATCGAAGATTCCCTGATGCGTCTCCCCGTCGCTGCCCACGATGCCGGCCCGGTCAATGGCGAGGGTGACATTCAGGTTCTGAATACAGACGTCATTGATCACCTGATCGAACCCCCGCTGCTGGAAAGAAGAATAGACGCAGAAATACGGCTTCATTCCCCCCGCCGCCAGACCTGCCGCGAAGGTGACTCCGTGCTGTTCCGCGATACCCACATCGAAGAAACGATCCGGGAAATCCCTTGAGAACTTTTTCAGGCCGGTGCCCTCCGGCATAGCCGCCGTGATACCCACGATCTTCTCATCCTTCGCCGCCATCTGGCAGAACACCTTGGAGAATATGTCGGTATAGCTCGGCTCCGTCTTCGGCGGTACGCTTTTCCCCGTCTCGATATCAAAGCTTCCGATACCGTGAAAATGCTCCGGAAAACGCTCGGCAGGACGATACCCCTTTCCCTTCCGGGTCAGAACATGGACAACGACTGCGCGGTCCATCCGTTTGGCATCGGCAAAGATGTCCAGCATGGCTGGAATGTCATAACCGTCCACCGGTCCCAGATAGGTCAGATCCATGTCCTCAAAGATCATCCCCGGAATCACCAGCTGCTTGATGCTGCTCTTGGTCCGGCTGATCCGGTCCGCCATCTGGGTTCCGCCCGGCGTTCTTGAGAGGGCTGAGCGAACATTTTTCTTCAATTCATTGTATTTGGGCGCCGTTCTCAGGCGTCCGAGCGCCCGGGAAATGCCGCCGATGTTCTCCGCGATCGACATCTCGTTGTCATTCAGAACAATAATAAAGTTTCTCTTCATCCGGGAGGCATTGTTCAGAGCCTCGTACGCCATGCCGCCGGTCAGTGCGCCGTCGCCGATCACGGCGACTACATAATTGTCCCCACCCTGCAGGTCTCTAGCCTGTGCCAGACCAAGAGCCGCCGAGATAGAAGTAGAGCTGTGGCCTGTATTGAACGCATCACAGTCACTCTCCCGTCGATTGGGGAAGCCGCTGAGTCCGCCGAAGCAGCGAATCTCATCGAAGCCTTCCCGCCGCCCCGTGAGGATCTTGTGCGTGTAGGACTGGTGTCCCACATCCCACACCAGCTTGTCATCCGGCAGATGGAAAGCCAGATGTAATGCCATGGTCAGCTCCACCACACCCAGGTTCGAGGCCAGATGCCCGCCTGTCCGGCTGATCTTTTCCAGGATAAACTGCCGTATCTCCTCCGCCAGCGCCCCGTACTGCTCTGGATCGATCTTCTGAATATCATTTGGCTGGTTGATCTGCTCGAGTATCATAGTGATCTCCTCAGTTTCTTCTCTGTTCCAGTTTTTCGATAAATGCTTTAAAGAAAGAAGTATCTCCGGGAAGCTGCCCCAGAAGCTCCACAGCCTCCGCGCTGCACCGCGCCACCTCGCGCTGCGCCGCTTCCAGACCATACAGAGTCACGTAGGTCGTCTTCGCATTCCTCTCGTCGCTGCCGATCGGTTTCCCCAGCTCGGCCTCACTGCTGATCACATCCAGAATATCATCCCGGATCTGGAAGGCCAGCCCCACATCGGTACCGATCTTTTCCATCGTCTTCACCTGGCCCGCGTCGGCTCCGGCCAGTACCGCCCCGATCATGAGAGAAGCTTCCAAAAGCGCACCCGTCTTCAGGCGATAAATGAAATCCAGCTCTTCCGCGCTAACCGGCTGCCCGGTCTTCTCGACATCCACGACCTGACCTCCGGCCATGCCATAGATTCCCGCTTTCTCCGCGAGGATTCCCAGGGCCTGTCCCACCCGGCCGGCGTCCTCTGTACGGGTGAAAGCCTTCGCCGCTGTCTCGAAAGCATAGGTCAGGAGACAGTCTCCCGCCAGGATGCCCATGTCCTCACCGTATTTCGACCAGGTCGTCGGTTTGCCGCGGCGCAGCGTGTCATTGTCCATAGCAGGCAGATCATCATGCACCAGAGAATACGTATGAATCATCTCCATCGCCGCCATAAAGGGCTCCACCACGTCGCCCTCGCCGTCAAAAAGCCGGAAAGCTTCTCCCATCAGTCGGGGACGGATCCGCTTGCCTCCGGCCAGGACGCTGTAATTCATCGCTTCCAGGATCGTTTTCTGTAATCCTTCCTCCGGCGGAAGGTATCTTCTCAGGATCTGCTCGATCTGCTCCACACTGTACTCTGTACTCACGATTCCGCGCCTCCTCTCTCCTCGAGAACGATCAGCTGCTTCTCTATCCGGTCGATCTTTTCATTGCAGCATTGCGCCAGCGCCACACCCTTCTGATACAGAGCAAATGTCTCCTCAAGACTATGCTCTCCGTCCTCCATCTCAGTAAGGAGCTCGTCCAGCTGGCGGTATGCTTCCTCCATGGTCAGTTTCTCCATCGTCTCTTCCATGCGCTCACGTCTCCTCCCGATAAAATGTCTGCTCCTGCACCAGAGCATCCAGCTGGCCGTCCCGCAGGTTCACGGTGATCCGGCTGCCGACTTCTGCCTGTGCGACAGAACGTATCGCACTCCCGTCCTCCGCCTGTACGAAAGCGTAGCCGCTCTGCATACGGGCCAGCGGGGAAAGTGCTTCCAGGCGAGCCGCTGCCAGAGCCAGCCGCTGCCTGCTCCCCTCCAGGCTTTCCCTCATCCGTTCCTGCATCTGCCGTTCCCGGTTCATCACGCCCTGCCGGCGTTCCTCCAGACTATACCGGGGCGTCAGACGCTCCATCCGCCGCGAGCTCTGCAGCAGCCGCACCCGGCTCTCGGAGAGTTTTCCTGTCATCATGTGCGTAAGTCTATGGCGAGCTGTGGTCAGATCTCCCAGAAGATCCGCCAGATCACAGACCGCCAGCTCTGCTGCTGCGGACGGCGTCGGAGCACGTAAGTCCGCCACATAGTCGGCGATCGTGGTATCTGTCTCATGACCCACGGCCGAGATGACCGGCGTCTGGCAATCGAAGATCGCCCGGGCCACCGATTCTTCATTAAAGGCCCACAGATCTTCGATAGAACCACCTCCCCGGCCCACGATCAGGCAGTCCAGCCCCATCTCATCCAGCGTCTCAATGCCCCGGACGATGCTGGCGGCAGCCTGCTCTCCCTGCACGATCGCCGGATAAAGAATCAGCTGAACATACGGATTCCTCCGATGAGAAATATTTACAATATCCCGGATGGCGGCTCCTGTTGAAGCCGTCACAATACCGATCCGTGCAGCGAAGCGCGGAATCGACTGCTTGTACTCCGGCGCAAACATACCCATCTCCGCCAGGCGGGCCTTCCGTTCCTCCAGCTGCTGATAAAGATCCCCCTGGCCGTCCAGCCGGATCTCTCTGGCATAAAGCTGGTAGGTACCGTCCCGCTCATAGACACTGATGCTCCCTAACACGACGACCTGCTGTCCTTCGTGTAAGACAAAATGAAGGCCGCCCCGGTTACCGGCGAACATCACTGCCGACAGCGCTCCCGTTCCGTCCTTCAAAGTAAAATAAATGTGACCGGAGGTATGGTATTTGCAATTCGAGACTTCACCCTTCACATAAATCCGGCGCAGCGCAAAATCCCTGGAGAACATCGTTTTGATATAGGAATTCACCTGCGCCACTGTGTAGACACCCGGCGTCTGTCCGCGGGACGCGCCCTGTCCCGCACTCCCCCGGCGCGGATTCAATGCTTCCGGACTCACTTACTCATCCATCCCTCTCGCGAGCTTGCGGAGAATGGGATGGACAAAGGAGGGGGAGTCTTCACATCGGTAAATCTTCGCGAGTTCAACGGCTTCGTTAATCGCCACACGCAGAGGAACATTCTCATCCTGCTCCATCTCATAGAGAGCCAGACGCAGGATGGTCAGCTCCACCTTCCCCATCCGGCTCGTCTTCCAGCCCTCGGCCACCGCATCGATGGCCGCGTCCAGCCGGGGAATCTGCGCGGCGACCGCCGCCGCCTTCTCCGCCAGCTCGGTCATCTCCTCGTCCTTCGCACCTTCCAGGTCTTCCCGATAGCGTGCGCACTGTTCGGCATATTCATCCGCATCGTAAAACGCCGCCAGGAACAGCTCCTTAAAGATATGCTCCCGAATCTCTCTTCTCGTCATAGCGTTCTCCTATTTACTGACGACAACGCCGGAAATTTTAATGTGGACATTTTTAACAGAGAAGCCGATCATGTTCTCGATGGCCTTCTTCACGCTCTCCTGCACCTTGGCAGCCGTCTCCGGAATATTATAGCCGTAGCTGATGTTCAAAGACAGATAGACTGTCACCTCATCTTCCCCGACATCCACACGAACGCCCTTGGAATTCCGCCCCAGCTTCGCGATGAGCTCGCGGCTGATGTGATCGGCCATGGATTCCACGCCCTCCACCTCGGTCGCCGCTACGCTGGCAATGCTGGCAACCACCTCGTCCGCGATGATCACCTGTCCCACCTGATCCTTCTCATGTATAACGTGCGTGCTTCTGCTCTCCGCTTCGTTTGTGTTTGCCATGGTTCTCCTCCTTGTCGGCGGCTCTCCCGCCCTTCTTTCTGTGCGCAGGAACCGCCCACGCCGATCAATTCTCCCGGTATTATACCAGAGATCCACACAGGATTCAAGCGCCTTTGCCGCTGCGCGCCGTCAGCCTGCCCGGACCGAATTTACAGTCTGTCAACCAGCTCCTGAAACTGTTCACGGGTCATGAGAATCTGTCTTGCCTTTGTTCCCTCGTCGGGCCCCACGACGCCGCAGTCGGCCAGCTGATCCATAATCCGCGCCGCCCGGTTAAAGCCGATGCGGAAGGCCCGCTGGAGATTTCCAATGGAAGCCTTGTCCTTCTCGATGAGGAATTCGCCAGCCTTCACAAAGAGCTCGTCCCTCTCTCCGGCGCCCACTGTACCGGCATCCCGGGCGCTCTCCTCCATCTGCTGTTCCAGCGCCTGATTGGAAATGGTCGCACCCCCATCGTTCTCCGTCAGGAAACGCACGACCTCCGCCACCTCACCGTCGGTGACAAAGGCACCCTGTACCCGCACAGGCTTGGGATAGCCGGAGGGATAGAAGAGCATATCGCCCTTTCCCAACAGCTTTTCGGCGCCGTTCATATCAAGGATTGTCCGGGAATCCACACCGGACGATACGGCAAAGGCAATCCGGGACGGCACATTTGCCTTGATCAGACCAGTGATGACATTGACCGAAGGGCGCTGCGTGGCCAGTACCAGATGGATGCCGGCTGCCCGGGCCAGCTGAGCCAGACGGCAGATGGCTTCCTCCATCTCATTGGCGGAGACCATCATCAGATCCGCCAGCTCATCGACGATAACTACGATCTGAGGCATCCGCTCCAGTTCCTCGCCGCCGCTCTCTTCCACTTTCTTATTATATCCCTTGATATCCCGGACTCCCTCATCCGCAAACCGTTTATAACGGTTCGACATCTCCGAAACGGCCCAGTTGAGAGCTCCGGCTGCCTTCTTCGGATCGGTGACGACCGGAATCATCAGATGAGGAATCCCATTGTAAACACTGAGCTCCACCACCTTGGGATCGATCATGATCAGCTTCACATCATCCGGATGCGCTTTATATAGAATGCTCATAATGATGCTGTTGATACAGACGGATTTCCCCGAACCGGTGGCGCCGGCGATCAGCAGATGGGGCATACGCGCCAGATCTGCCACGATCACCTTGCCGCTGATGTCCTTGCCTACGCCAAAACTAACCTTGGAGGGAAATTTACGGAATTCCGGGGAATCCAGCAGCTCTTTCAGATATACTGTCTGATTCTCTGCATTCGGTACCTCGATGCCCACGGCGGCTTTGCCGGGGATCGGCGCTTCGATGCGGATGTCTGAGGCTGCCAGGTTCAGCTTGATGTCGTCCTGCAGCGCTACGATCCGGCTGACCTTCACGCCCTGATCCGGGTGCAGCTCATAGCGTGTGACCGCCGGTCCGCAGCTGATATCCGTGACAGTTACGCCGACACCAAAGTTCCGCAGTGTCTGCTGCAGCTTCACCGCCGTGGCCTTCAACGTCGCCTCGCTGGTGCCCGTCGTCTTCGGCCCCACCTTCAGCAATTCCATCGGCGGAAACTGATATTCCTTCTGAATCGTAGGCGCTTCCGGCTTTACCGGTGCGGCCGGAGTAAAATTCACTCCGGCTGTCCCATCCATCGGATCACCGGCCCGCCACCTGCTCTCCGCCGCGTCCTTCTTCTCCGTCTTGCGGCGGCTGTGTCCCGGAAGCTCCAGCTCCCAGTCGGCAGGCACCGGCGAATCCTTAAATTCATCATAGGCTGCGAGGCTCTCCTCCTCCGAGAAGGTCTCTGAAGCAGGATGCACGGAAGCTGTCTCCGGCTCTTCCGAGGCGGCACGGTGAACCTCCGGCTCCCCGGAAGAGCGGAAGAACGACACGGCTTCTGCAGACGGTCTGGTCTCATCCTCCATCCCGTGCGTGATCCGGACTGACAGATCTTCCTCCGAATGGTTTTTCGGTTCATCGGAAGATTTCAGCATGCCTTCATGAGCAGCGTCGGTTCCGAAAAGCATCGGTTCTTTGCCGGAATCCTCTCCGCGATCCAGCGCCTCCAGCTCACTGAGCGTCCTTTTCTCTCTGTGAGGCATATACTCCTCTCGCGCTTCGGCCCCATGAATGACGCCGGTAAATTCCGTCGAAGAGGAAATCTCCTCTGCCGTCACTTTTTTCTGCTCAGGGCTGTCTACCGGGGTATTCCCGCTTCCCGGGGATGAGCTTTCTCTGTCCGGTTTTCCGGAAGCCGCGGCACTCTCCGCTTCCCAATCCGTATCCAGTTTCGTTTCCTCACCGAATGCCAGGCTTCGGGCCTTCAGATCAGTCCGACGTTTTTCCAGCTCCTGCCGACGCTCCTGTCGCGCCAATGCTTCTTCTTCACGGCGCAGGCGCTCCTCCTCACGCCGCAGTTCCTCTTCCTCATGCCGTTTCCGCGCATTTTCCCGGGCGCGCTCGGCCATCCGTGAGCCTCTCTCCTGCAAAGGGCCGATCAAGGAACGGCCTGTGGTGAAAACGAGGCCGATGATGACCAGGGCAGCCAGCACCACATAGGTTCCCAGCACACCGAAGATAGGGTACAGCTTCAGATAAAACAGGCCGCCGAACCAGCCGCCGCCGAAAACCTCCGCACCATGGGTATAATAATAAGTCAGAGAATAGTTCCCTCCGAAGCTGTTTCCCCCCAGAAGTTCCAGCAGTCCGCAAAGAGAGAGAAACGTAATGAAGGAAACACCGATCTTCAAAAAGGTATTTCGCGGATATTTCGCGCCGTTGGCGTATATAAAAACACTGACCCACAATAAATAAAAGGGGAAGAGATATCCCATTGAGCCAAAAAGGCCGCACTGCACAGATCGCAGCGCACTTCCCAGACGACCGGCCAGCCCCAGATCTCCCAGAAAGAGAAGGATGCAGACAGCAAAAATCGCCAGAACCGCCGCTTCGCCCCCGATTCCGTTCTTCGAGGCAGAAGCTTCATCCGGCTTCTTTGCATTCTGCGTTTTTTTTGCTGCTGTCGTCTTCCCGGCTGCGCTTTTCTTATTTGCTGCGGATTTTCCAGAGGCTTTACGGCCTCCCGTGCTGCCGCTGCTTTTTCTTTTTTTGGATGTATTCGTCTGTGCCAAAACAGGCCCTCCCCTTCGAATCTGAAATAATTATACCTTCATTCCGATTTGTGTCAAGCCGGAGCCTCCTTTTGCGCTGATCGATTCAAGCCATATCCATCACCTGTCTCCAGGGAAACGCCTCATTTCTGCGAAGATTTTTCATAAAAGCACAAAGATTTTTACAGTATGCAGCTTGCCAGAAAGGAGAAACTGTTGTATGCTAGGGGCAGTGATCATCCATACGCCGACGGGGAAAGGACGCAGCTTTCCGGAACCATCACGGCGGATATCGCAAATCTTTTTATATAGGAAGGAATTTGACAATATGAATCAAATCATCTATTCGTCTCCGCTCTGTGCGGTGCTGGCACTCCTGTTCGCTTTATATAAGGCGAACCTGGTATCCAGGCAGCCCGAGGGAAATGACCGCATGCGGGAGATCGCCGCAGCCATCAGCGAGGGAGCCCGTGCATTCCTGTTCTCGGAGTACCGGATTCTGGTGATCTTTATCATTGTTCTGTTCGTGCTGATCGGCCTCGGCATCGGGAGCTGGCTCACCGCCGTCTGCTTCCTTATCGGTGCTCTCTTTTCCATCGCAGCCGGATATGCCGGTATGACTGTGGCCACCCGGGCGAATGTCCGCACAGCCAATGCAGCGAAGGAGGGCGGTATGAACAAGGCTCTCTCCGTGGCCTTCTCCGGCGGTTCCGTCATGGGAATGTGCGTTGTGGGGCTGGGTCTTCTCGGCTGCAGCCTGATTTACGCCTTCACCGGCAATTATGAAATTCTCTCCGGCTTCAGCCTTGGCGCCTCCTCCATCGCTCTCTTCGCCCGTGTAGGCGGCGGCATTTATACCAAAGCCGCTGACGTAGGCGCCGACCTGGTCGGCAAGGTAGAGGCAGGCATTCCCCGAGGATGATCCCCGGAATCCCGCCGTTATCGCCGACAATGTGGGCGATAATGTGGGCGACGTGGCCGGGATGGGCGCCGACCTGTTTGAGTCTTATGTGGGGGCTCTGGTCTCTGCCATCACACTTGGGGTGGCGACCTACGATGTGACCGGCGCCGTCTTCCCTCTGGTACTGGCCGCCGTCGGCGTTGTTGCCTCGATCATCGCTACCTTCTTTGTGCGCAGCGGCGAGGATGCCAATCCGCAGAAAGCGCTGAGTATGGCCTCCTATATCGCCGCCGGCATCGTGATCGTGGGCTCCATCATCCTCAGCCTGCAGTTCTTCGGAGGCATCTCTCAGGCTGTCGCCATCATCGCCGGTGTTCTGGTGGGCACGATCATCGGCAAAGTGACCGAGGTCTATACCTCCGGGGATTACAATTCCGTCAAGAAGATCGCCCAGCAGTCCGAGACCGGTTCCGCGACCACGATTATCTCCGGCCTGGCTGTGGGTATGATGTCCACCTGTGTACCGCTGCTGCTGATCTGCATCGGCATCTTCCTCGCCTATCAGACCAGCGGTCTGTATGGGATCGCGCTGGCGGCTGTAGGTATGCTCTCTACGACCGGTATCACCGTCGCCGTAGACGCCTATGATCCCATCGCCGACAACGCCGGCGGCATTGCCGAGATGTCCGGTCTGGACGAATCGGTCCGCGAGATCACAGATAAGCTGGATTCCGTCGGCAACACCACCGCCGCGATGGGCAAGGGCTTCGCCATCGGCTCCGCCGCACTGACGGCCCTGGCGCTCTTTGTCTCCTATGCCCAGGCTGTGGGGCTCGATCAGACCGGCATCAACATCCTGGATTCCAACGTGACCATCGGCCTGCTCCTCGGCGGCATGCTGCCCTTCGTCTTCTCCGCGCTGACGATGGAATCCGTCTCCAAGGCAGCCTACAAGATGATCGAGGAAGTGCGCCGGCAGTTCCGTACGATTCCCGGCATCATGGAAGGCACCGGCAAGCCCGACTATGCTCAATGCGTTTCCATTTCCACGCAGGCAGCCCTGCAGGAAATGGTCATTCCCGGCCTGATGGCTGTCATCGTTCCCCTGGCGGTCGGTCTGCTGCTCGGTCCGGCCTCTCTGGGCGGCCTACTGGCCGGTTCTCTGGTCAGCGGCGTCATGATGGCCATCTTCATGAGCAACGCCGGCGGCGCCTGGGATAACGCCAAGAAATACATCGAGGAAGGCCATCACGGTGGGAAGGGCAGCGAGGCCCACAAGGCCGCTGTCGTCGGCGACACCGTCGGCGATCCCTTCAAGGACACCTCCGGTCCCTCCATCAACATCCTCATCAAGCTGATGACCGTCGTTTCTCTGGTCTTCGCACCGCTGATCCTGAGCGTGGGAGGGATTCTCATCTAAAAGCATCTGCAGTCACTTCGAGCCGTGGGAATGCTCCCACGGCTCTTTTTTTGATGGTATTCATCAGATTTCCCTGAGCGTCTCTACCAGCTTCCGGGCGGTCTCTTCATCTCGCGTCACAACCAGCACCGTATCGTCTCCGGCCAGTGTTCCCAGAACGCCGCTCCATTCCACGCCGTCCATCGTCGCGCAGACCGCTTGGGCCATGCCTGTATAGGTATGAATGACTACCAGGTTCTGCGCGCTGTCCACCTTTGTCACAGCCGACTGGAACATGGAGGTAAATTTCCCGGAGGCGTGAAGTGTGTCTGCCGGTTTGCTGACCTCGTAGTGGTATGAACCATTTCCGTCGGCGATCTTCACCAGCCGCAGCTCCCGGATGTCACGGGACACCGTAGCCTGTGTCACCTGGAATCCCTCTTCCTCCAAGCGTCGGGAGAGTTCCATCTGCGTGGAAATATGCTCGCTGGCGATCAGTTTCTGTATCATGTCCCGGCGCGTACGCTTTGCCTTGCCATCGCGGGTATTCTCTCTTGCTTCCATCTGTATTCTCTCCTGCCTGTACGATCTGATTTATGCATATCTTCCTGCATAATACCACATTTTATGCACATCTGGCAAGATTATTTTATAATTATGCTTTAAATGGCAAAAGGGTGGACATTACTCATTGTTCCGCGTTTCTGCATACAGCGGCAGTGTGACGACCGCGGTAAACAGATCCGCGTCCACCCGCACCTTGAAAGTGCCTCCCTGGATCTCCGTGAAGCTCCGCACGATAGCAAGACCCAGCCCCGATCCTTCGGTGTTCCGGGAGGCGTCGCCGCGTACGAAGCGCTCCGTCAGCGACTCCGCATCCACGGTCAGCTCCGCGGCGGAGACATTCTTCACCTCGATGACAGCCCGCCTCTCCGGTGTCACCCGCAGGGAGAAATAAGCCCGGGTTCCCGGCATGCCGTATTTTGCCACATTGCTGATCAGGTTCTCCAGGATCCGGCACAGCTTCTCTCCATCCAGATGCGCATAAACCTTCTCTTCCGGCAGACGCAGCCGCAGCGACACCTGCGCCGCCGTCAGCTTCTCCTCATTCTCCAACACTACCTGACGGATCAGGTCCGTCAGCTCCAGATCTGCGGCCCGCACCGGAATGTTGCCGCTGGTGGCCTTGCTGATCTCGAAGAGATCTTCGATCAGTTGCTTCAGCCGCTGGGATTTCCGGTCAAGAATATTTACATACTCTTTGCGCTCTTCCTCGGTCGCACCCTCCTCCTGCAGCAGTTTGATATAGGTAATGATTGCCGTCAGCGGCGTCTTCAGGTCATGGGAGACATTCGTGATGAGCTCGGTCTTCATCCTCTGACTCTTCACCTCTTCCTCCACTGCCCTGCTGAAACCGCTCTGAACGGTCTCCAGCTCCTCCTTCAGCGGACGGAACAGGCCGACATCATCGGAGATCTCGGCCGAGAGATGTCCGGAGGAGAGATCATGAAGTCCCTGGTAAATATTGCGGTACCAGGTGCGGATCCTCAGCCAGCCCCACAGGAGAAGGACGAACAGTGCCAGGGTGTACAGAAGCATCAGGAGGAGCCCCGCCACGTCGCTGATCACCCAGGCATTCACCAGGAACAGCAGCAAAACCAGAACGAGGAAATTGACTGCCAGAGGGAGCGCAATCCGCAGAATATCCCCCGGAGAGAAGTCCGGCCGGGCCAGCCGCCGGATTCCCCGCCGCACTCCCGCGAACCAGCGGCGCAGCGACCCGCGTTTGCTCCGCAGCCAACGGATCAGGCGCACCAGGCAGAACCCGGTGACCGTCTGCTCCTTCAGATACCGGAGCGGTCCGATGACGAAAACGCGCCGTAGAGACAGGAACGCGATCGCACATCCCAGATAGAGAACAAAGAGCAGCAGGCCATTGGCAAAGAAAAGCAGCGGTTCCTGCAGCTTCTGCGGCACCAGACTGAAAAGATAGACCTCCTCTGCCAGCTGCCACGCCCCCATTGCAAACGTAATGTTCAGGCCAACAAATAGCGTGAAACCTCCCAGCGCGATCAGAAGTCTGATCAGCACCGCGTTCAGTTCCAGGGGAATCCGCGTCATTCGCGACTCGTTGATCCCCAGAGCCCGCCAGAAAGGCAGGAAGATACAGGCTGCCAGCAGCACGATCAGGCAGAAAGCCACCACCAGGATGAGCGCCATGAACCATCGGTCCTGATCCATATTTTCCAGCCACGCCTGTTGTCCGGTTTCAGCGGAGGAAACCGTCTGCGTAGACCCCATCTCAGTGAGAACCGGACTGAACAGATAGCAGCTGTTCAAAGAGGACGTGAATTTACACACAATGTCTGTGGGTGCTTTTACAGCTGCCTCTTCCTCTGACCAGCTGAGGTAGAAATAACCCGCCTCTGTATCTGAAAACAGGAGGTTCACAACATCGGTCTCCTGCACAGACCTCGTTTGTGAGGTATTTAATGTATTTCCGTCCAGAATCCCATAGGCAGTGACACTTCCGACACTGTCGAATTCCAGCCAGAGCGCGAAAGCATTCCCCTCTTCCTCCACGGCGGCCTCCGCCCAGTTCTCCGCGTATTTTTCATTGAGGCTGTAGGTGGAAATGGGTTCCATCGTCCACTCAATCCCGCATTCTCTCAGCAGACTGTCTTCCAGATCGGTCAGCGTTTCCTGCGTCACATCATTAAGAGTTTCGAAATAAGTATCCCACACATCGTATGTATCTGACTCGTCGATCCAGTCGCTGGCACGGAAGGCCTCCAGGAAGCTGTCCGTAAAACAGGAGGGGACAAGATCATTTCCGTACTCCGACTGCCAGTAATTGTAGCAGGCATCGAGATAACAGGCCTGCAGCAGAGCTATCTTCAACGAAGAAACCTCCTCCGTGCTGTACTCTGTAATATTCCCGTCCTCATCCACGAACACGACGGATTCCTCGTCGCTGTCCTCCTCGCGCTCCGTCCCCTCCGAAGCTTCCCCGGCATACACAGTCAGAACCCCAGACTCCGCGCTGTCCTCTGCGAACACCGTTTCCTCCTCAGAAACAGCCAGTGTCTCTTCCTCGGGGGTAGCGGTTGTCTCCTCCTCAGGAGCCGCCGTCGTCGCTTCGGTGGTTTTCTCTTCGGCAGACGAATAGGATACTGCAACCGTCGCTTCCTCAGAGTCGTCCGAGCTCACGAACCCGCTGGCAATGATCCAGGGATAACGGCTCACCGTGACAGTTGCCAGCACGGCACAGAGCAGAATAAGGACCAGCCAGCCTCCACCGGTATGTACGTGCCGACGCCCAGACCCGCCCAACGCATTGTCTTCCATTTCCGGCTTTTCCGCCGACTCTGAGTCATTTTCCGACCGTACAGGGGCAGAAATTTCTGCCTTCTCTGCACATTCTCTCCCGTCTGCCTCTTTATCTCTTCTGCTTCTCCAGTTTATAGCCAATACCCCACACCACCTTTATGTATTTGGGATCTCTGGGATTGACCTCGATCTTCTCCCGGAGATTGCGGATGTGAACCATGATTGTCTCGGTCCCCACCGGTTTCTCGTTCCATACGCGCTCATAGATCTCATCGGCCGGGAAGACCCGGCCCGGATTGCGGATTAGAAGAGTTAGTATCTTGAACTCCAGCGGTGTCAGCTTCACGGGTTCCCCATCCACAGTCACCTGCACCGTATCCGTGTTGAGCTCCAGACCGCCTTCCGTGTAAATATGATCGTTCTTTACGACCTCCTCCCGGCGCGTCATATAGCGGGCGTATCGGCGCAGCTGCGAATTCACCCGCGCCAGCAGCTCCATCGGCGCGAAGGGCTTCGTTACATAATCGTCTGCGCCGATGTTCAGCCCTGTTACCTTGTCGATTTCCTCGGACTTCGCCGACAGGAAGATCACCGGAATGTCATACCTCTCCCGCAGCTTCATCGTCATGCTGATCCCGTCCATCACCGGCATCATGATGTCCACGATCGCCAGATGGACCGTGTTTTCCTCCAGCGCCCGCAGGCCCTCCAGGCCGTTCTCCGCCTTCACCGTATCATAGCCCTGATTTCTCAGGAAGATCGCAATCCCATCGAGAATCTCCCGGTCATCCTCCACCACCAGAATCGTATATCGGTCCATTTATCCCCCTCCGTATCCATGCTCTCACTTCATTGACGGACGGCGTTCTTCCCTCCGCCGTTTTCCCGGTCCTTCATCCCATTCACCTCCGATCCCCGCTCCTGCAGGCCATCCTGCATTTCGCTGTTCCTATCATACAGAAAGCAACGAAAACAGACCGGAAAAAATTCTAAAGATTTTCAAAAGAAACGGCGGTCCTGATCTGACCGCCGTTTCTGACTTTCCTGCTCTTTCCACTCAACCGTTTACGGCATATAAATGCCGCCGTTGGGAGAGATATACTGTCCTGTCATATATTTGTCCTTGATCAGGAATTCCATGGCGTCGGCGATATCCTCCGTGTCACCGATCTTCCCCATGGGAATACCCATGGAGAGCGCAGCCACCTCGTCCTGGTTGACGCCACGCAGCATATCCGTCCAGATCATACCCGGGCAGATGCAGTTAAAACGAATGTTCTGCTTGCCGAATTCCATCGCCAACGCCCTGGTCATACCGATCAGACCGGACTTGGACGCGCAGTAATCCGCCTGATTGGCGACTCCCATCAGACCGCCGATGGAGGAAGTGCTGATCACGCAGCCCTCGTTGGCCTTGACCATGTAGGGGACAACAAAATGGCACATATGAAAAGCGCTGAGAAGGTTCGTCTCCAGAACAGCCATATAGCTGTCGTAAGGGAGCTCACAAAACGGTGCATTATTGGTGATGCCGGCATTGTTCACCAACACATCAATCTTCTCACCGAATTTCGCCACGGCAGCCTCGACCAGCTTCCCGCAATCCTCATACTTCGAGACATCCGCCTGTACAGCATATCCCTCTACGCCGTATTTTTCCTTCAGCGTCTCAATCAGCTTGTCCGTCAAAGCCTTCGAGCTGTCTGAGCGATAATTGATAACAACACGATACCCCATCTCCGCCAGACGCAGGGTCATAGCCTCGCCGATTCCGCGCGATCCGCCTGTGATAATTGCTGTCTTCATAGTCGCACTCCTTTTCTATGGAAATACTGTCCGCATTTCGCATGAGGCTAGTATAAAAGGATGTGAACTTTTTGTCAATACGCGAAAACAGCTCTTTTCTCTTTGAAAAATTACACATCCTCGTCCGTTTTGCTCATCGTGTCTCCTCCCCCCATCTGTTATCATACCTGATTTCCGGATGCGCGGTTGTAAAAAAAATGTAAAAAAAGGCGTTCCTGCCTGGTTCTGCCGACGGAACGCCTCTCTTCTTCGAGATACAGGTTCGGTTATGTAACCGAATCCAGCTCCAGGCTCACCATCAGGGCCTGATCCACCTTCTCCAGATATTCGGAATTCAGATGGCAGACCTTCTCCTTCAGCCGCGTCTTATCCACCGTCCGCAGCTGTTCGAGAAGGATCACAGAATCCTTCACCATGTCGCTCCCGTACGCGGAAAGCTCCACATGCGTCGGCAGCTTGGCCTTATTCATCCGGCTCGTGATCGCCGCACAGATCACCGTCGGGCTGTGACGGTTTCCTGTATCGTTCTGTATGATCAAAACCGGCCGGACACCGCCCTGTTCCGAGCCCACCACGGGCCGCAGATCGGCGTAAAATACGTCTCCACGCTTGATATTCATACAACTTCACACTCCATACTCTGGTTGTTCCGCGAGACTCCGGTCTCCCGGACGACTTACGTCGTTTTCTTTACTAACCATAGTATTTCCGAAAATTTGCAAAGTATACACATGATGCCGGAATACGAAATGATCCGCCGTATTGTTCGTCTTCCTACCAGTTCGATCTCTTTGGGATGATAATCGCAGCTACGATATATACGAAAATCCCTGTCCCGCTGAGTCCGACCAGCGCCCAGACCAGCCGGATGATGGTCGGATCGATGTGAAAATATTCTCCCAGTCCGCCGCATACCCCGGCGATCATGACATCGTCTCTTGAACGAAATAATCTCTTCATCTTAATCTCCATTCTGCCGCCGGATCGGCGCGCAAATCATCATAAAGGTTCTGCTTCTTTTCACAGAATTGACCCTCACTCTTTTCCTGTCGTCTGATGATCCCCTTCCGGCTCTTCCACCCGGATGGCGCGGCGCAAGGTAAAGGAATAGATCCACATCTCCTTCACGCGCCTATTCCGCGCCCGCTCCAGTGCCTGCCGGTACAATAGCAGCTGCTCCCGGTAGCGGGTGAGGAGAATCTCCGCGCCGCCGCACCGGGGCACCGCATCGGTCTTGTAATCCCACAGCACGATGCCGTCCTTCTCCTCGAGGAAGGCATCAATGATTCCCTGCACCAGCACCCACTCCTCTGGCGGTATGTCCTTCCTCTCCTCCGGCGGCAGAACCTCCGCCAACGGCACCGCCATGACGAAGGGCTGTTCCCGGTGCAGACGGCCTGTCCCGGCAGCGAGAACCATTTTTCTTCCCAGCTCCGAACGGTAGAAACCGGTGATCGCGGGGATCTCCACAGCGGCGGCTTCCTCGCCGGACAGGATTCCCTCCTCTTCCATGCGGGCGATCTCCGCCGCGACCTTTGCCGCGTCCGCACCGTCCCCCGGCGGCATTCGCTCCAGAACCGTGTGGTAGACCGTGCCGCGCCGGGCGCCGGTCACCGTATTCTTTTCCGATCCTTTCACAAGAGCAGCTGCGTGCTTCATTGAAAACTCGTTTTCTTCTGCGGCTTTTGCCGACGCAACCGGATGGAATTCCACACGCCCGGTTGTCTCAGAAGATCCAACTTCCACTGCGCTCTCACGCGCCTCCCCGGCCTGCCTTTTAAGCTCCGACACTGACCAGGCTGCCTTGCGGCGGCAGACTGCCTGCCAGGGATACGTATAGCTGCAGATCGCCTCGAATTCTTCCCGGAACTCTGCATCCCACAGTTCGCTGTCTGCCACATCCTGCCATTCGGTGCGGCGCTGTTCCTGCTCCTCCAGACGCACAGCCTCCTCTGTCGCCAGTTCTTCCGCCAGTGTCGCAGACACCGCAAAGCCGGGCGTCTCCCCGCGGCTTGCCATGGCGATCCAGTCCAGATATGAACCGCCCTGCGCCACCAGAAAAGCGGGCAGCTTTTTATGCTCTCCCGGCTCCGCCGCGTCCGCCAGGATCCATTTATCCCAGACACTCTCCCGGGATCCGCAGGTTCCGGTGAGGATCAGCTTCTCCTTCGCACGGGTCATCGCCACGTAGAGCACCCGCAGCTCCTCGCCCTTTGCGTCGCGCTCGATGCGGTCCGCCACCACCTGCTTCCACAGGGTCGGATGCACCAGCCGTCGTTCCAGATCCACGGCGTCACAGGCCAGCCCCAGATCCTCATGCAGCAGCACCGAGCCCCGGGCATCCTGCAGATTGAAGCCCTTGCCCATGCCCGCCACAATGACGACGGGATATTCCAGGCCCTTGCTCTTATGGATACTGGTAATCCGCACCAGATCTTCATTCTCCGAGAGCACCTGCGCCTCCCCGTAATCTACCTGGTAGCGCTGCAGCTTCTCCATATAGCGCAGGAAATGAAAAATCCCATGATAGCTGCTCTTCTCATAGGCCATCGCCCGTTCCATGAGCATGTCCACATTGGCCCGCCGCACCTTACCGCCGGGCTGCGCCGCGAGGATCAGTCCATAGTCTGTCTCTTCGAGAACCATTTCCAGGATCTCGTGAATCGGGCGCAGCACTGCCTCCCGGCGATATTTTGTCAGAAATTCTTCGAAATGATTCCATTTTTCCGTACAGCGGCCCCACTGCGCCGCCTGTCTGCAGCGGTGGTACAGTTCCTCCTCCCCGATCCCCGCCATCATACGGGCCAGCTCCTCCTGCGTGAAATGCCCCAGCGGCGAGAGCAGGACAGAGGCCAGCGGGATATCCTGCAGCGGATTATCGAGGATCCGCAGGAAATTCAGGAGCACCTGCACCTCGCGAGCCGCGAAATATCCTTTTTTCAGCTGCGCAAAGGCCGGAATCCCCTCCTGGTTGAGGACGGCGGCCAGAGGATCCGCCCAGCCTTCCATCGAGCGCAGCAGGATCACGATGTCCCGGCACTGCGCCGGACGGTACCGCTGCTCCCGCTCCTCCCAGATCTGCAGGCCGTTCTCTGGGTCAAGGATCTCCCGGATCCGGGCGGCGATCAGCCGTCCCTCCAGCTCCACGGGCTCGGCGCCCGTCTCTCCCTGTTCCGCCAGCAGCAGCTCCACCGGCGCATCCGGTTCCGGATAGGAGGCGCCGCAGTAGAGCGCCGCCCGCTCGTCATAGTCCACGCCGCCCAGCCGTTCTCCCATCAGCTGATCAAAGAGACGGTTTGTCTCCGCAAGGATGCGCCCGCGGGAACGAAAATTCCGGCTGAGATCGATTTTCTGCCCCGAAGGAACCGGCTCACGGGAGAATCGTTTGTACTTCTCCATGAAAAGCTCCGGGCGCGCCATACGGAACTTGTAAATGCTCTGCTTGACGTCCCCGACCATAAACATATTCGGGTGTCCGCGGTCCTCCCCGGACAGCGCCCGCAGGATCGTCTCCTGCACCAGATTGCTGTCCTGGTATTCATCAACGATGATCTCCCGGAAGGTATCTCCGAGCTCCGCCGCCAACGGCGTAGAAACGGGTGTCCCATCCTCTCCCGGCTCCACCAGAAGATTCAGCGCCCAGTGCTCGATGTCCGCAAAGTCAGCCAGATTTCTCTCGCGCTTGGCCTGTCGGTACGCCTCCGAGAACTTCTCAGTTAAGTGCAGCAGAGCCAGCCTGTCTCTGTCCGAAGCCCGGATCCAGGCGGCTGCCTGTTCCCCATCCGTAATGGCAAAACGGCCCTGCAGACGTTTGATGCTGTCCCTGATGGCGTCACGCAGCGCCGACATGCGGGCTTTCAGGCCCTCATCAACCGGGACCTTTTTCGAGATCACAGGTTTGCGGGAAAAACGGATCTCTCCCAGGCGGGTCAGCAGAGACAACGCCTCCCTTTCAGACAGGCAATTTTCCACTTCCCGCAGATCCAGCCGAAACATCTGCGCATATTTTTCCAGCCCCGGCTCTGCCTCACAGGTTTCCGCGGCTCCGAGAAGAATATCCCGGTATTCTTTCAACGTTTCCCGCAGTTCTTCCGCCAGATCGTTCATCCACTTTTCATTCTCCGGATTCTCTTCCGCAGGCGAACCTTCCTGACTGTGCAGCCAGGCCTCCGGCCACGGGGCGCTGTCCGCGAAAAGATAGAGCTTTTCCACCAGCTCCCGCACCCGGCTGTCGCCCTTCCCGGAGCCGAAGGCGTCCATCAGACGCAGGTAATCCTCATCCCCCTCCTCAAAGAACCCGTCCAGGATTTC
>JAJQDL010000154.1 GCA_021202235.1 Lachnospiraceae bacterium | reverse complement strand
CGAAGGTCGATTTCGAATACATAAACAACTACGTCACCTCTCTCCGCCAGAGCCGCCTCGACGGCTATTACGGCGGCGTGCATCCGCTGGAGCGCAAGGAGGCTACCGAACATCTTCCTCTGCAGCCCTTCCCGGAGCCGGAAACCGTCGCAATCCCGCTGTCCATGCATGCGGGCGCACCTGCGAATCCGATCGTGGAAGTGGGCGATACGGTGAAAGTGGGCCAGAAGATCGGCGAAGCGGCCGGCTTCATCAGCAGCCCGGTTCATTCGAGCGTCAGCGGCACTGTGATCGCCATTGAGACTCGGGGACACGCAACACGGGGCACCTGTCCGGCCGTCGTCATCCGGTCGGATGGAAAGAACACTCTGGATGAGTCCGTGCAGCCGCGTGGTACGCTGGATGAACTGACACCCGATGAGATCGTAGAGATCGTCAAAGAGGCCGGCATTGTCGGCATGGGCGGAGCGGGCTTCCCGACCTCCGTCAAGCTGAAGCCCGCCAAGCCGGTGGATACGATTCTGTTAAACGGCTGCGAGTGCGAACCGCTCCTGACCGCTGACCATCGGCTGATGCTGGAATACGCGGACGATGTGATCTTCGGCCTGCGCGCGATTCTGAAAACGGTCGGCGCTGAAAAAGGCGTGATCGTTATCGAAGACAATAAGCCCGATGCCATCGAGCTTATGAAAGCAAAGACCGCGGGCTATGACAATCTCGAAGTACAGGCTGTGAAGACAAAATACCCGCAGGGCGCTGAGAAGATGCTGATCAAGCATATCCTCCGACGTCAGGTACCAAGCGGTGGCCTCCCGGCGGACGTCGGCTGTGTCGTCAGCAATGTCAGCACCGCCAAAGCCATCTCCGACGCGATTCAAACGGGAATGCCGCTGATCGAGCGCGCAGTGACCGTGACCGGCGAGCGCCTGAAAAAGCCGGGCAACTATATGGTAAAGATCGGCACCAATACGAAGGATCTGGTGGATTTCTGCGGTGGTGTAGATACCGAGGCAGAGGTTACATACAAGGTCGGCGGTCCCATGATGGGCTTTGTCCTCTCTAATCTGAACGTACCGATCATGAAGGGCTCCAACGGCATCATCGCCGTGGACACCGACCACACAGCAGAGCAGCCGTGTATCAAGTGCGGCCGCTGTATGGATGTCTGCCCGATGGAACTGGCGCCGCTGTATTTTGCCAGATACGCGGACACGGAAAACTGGCAGGGCATGAAAGACCGGCACGTCATGGACTGCGTGGAATGCCGCTGCTGCGAATACATTTGCTCCTCAAAGATTCCGCTGGTCTCAAAGATCAAGGCCGGAAAAACCGCAGTAAGGGGGATGAAGTGATATGCTGATTACCGAAATAAAATCAAAAGAAGCCCTTCTCTCTCTGACGGAAGGAAAGAAAGTCTTTCTTATCAACTGCCATGGCTGCAGGGAAGTCTTCTTCCCGCTGGAAGAGGCCGAGACATTCCAGAAGGAGCTGAAAGCCTCCGGGCAGATAACCGGAACCCTGACGACGGATTATATCTGCAACCCGGAGAACCTGCAGCTGCGCCTGGAACCGCATGCGGAAGAAATCGCTGCCGCCGATCTGGTTCTCGTCTTCTCCTGCGGCGTCGGTGTACAGACGATCGCTTCCCTAATGGAAAGCAAGACTGTGTACGCGGGCTGCGATACCTGTCGGCTGCCCGGATTCCAGGGCGTCACCCCTCTGGAATACAACTGCGACCAATGCGGTGAATGCTACCTTAACCTGACCGGCGGCATCTGCCCGATCACAGCCTGCTCTAAGAGCCTGCTGAACGGTCAGTGCGGCGGCTCCAAAGACGGAAAATGTGAGGTAAACCCTCAGATGGAATGCGGATGGGAGCGTATTTACCGGCGGCTCGAGGAGATCGGACGCCTAGATGCTCTGAAATGTCCGACACAGATTCGCAATTTCGCAACCGACAACGCCGTCGCAAAATAAGAAAACATACAGGAGTATTAAATATGAAAATCACAGATTTATTTGCCGAGGGGAAGTTCGTCGTCTCCGCTGAAGTCGGCCCGCCCAAGGGCTGCCACATCGAGCCTCTGCTGGAGGAGGCAAAGACCTGTCTGCGCGGCGTGGACGCCGTCAATGTCACCGATAACCAGTCCTCTGTCATGCGTATCGGCTCTCTGGCCGTCTGCAAGGCCCTGAAGGACGAAGGGCTGAACCCTATCTACCAGCTGACCTGCCGCGACCGGAACCGGATCGCACTACAGTCGGATCTTCTGAGCGCCGCCATGTTCGGCATCGAGAATGTGCTTCTCCTGACTGGAGATCACACGAAGATGGGCGATCATCCGCAGGCGAAGCCGGTCTTCGATCTGGATTCCGTCTCCCTGCTTCACACCGTCCGCCAGCTGGAGGCCGGAACCGATCTCGGCGGCAATCCGCTAGTCGGCGAGCCACCTGCCTTCGCCAAGGGCGCGGTCGTCTCCCCCTGCAGCGATTCTGTCGATGCGCAGCTTGCGAAGATGGAGAGGAAAGTGAACGCCGGCGCTGAATATTTCCAGACACAGGCCGTGTTCGAACCGGAGAAATTCATCCGCTTCATGGAGAAGGCCAAACAGTTCGGCAAACCGGTCCAGCTGGGCATCATCATCCCCAAGTCCGCCGGTATGGCAAAGTTCATGAATAACAATGTAGCCGGCATCCATGTCCCGCAGGAAATGATCGACGAACTGAAAGCCGACAAAGAGAAAGCCAAGGCCGGCATCACCGGCGTAGAGATTGCGGCACGCATCATCCGTGAATGCCGCCCCTACTGCCAGGGCGTCCACATCATGGCTCTCGGCTGGGAAGCCAAGGTTCCGGCGCTGCTTGAGCAGGCGGGGATCTGACAGGAAGAGTCAAGGCGAGGATGATGATTCATCTCGCATTTTCACGTTGCATTTCCCGCTAAAAGAATGGTTTTCTAAGACTCAAAAGTCATACCCGGAAGTAACCCGGTCATAAACTGTAAAAACAGGTTCCCGGGGGATTTTTTGAAAGAATATATAGAAGAACGAGTTACAAATATTGCTCATTACATCATCGAGTCTAATGCAACCGTACGGCAGGCCGCAAAGAAATTCGGAGTAAGCAAAAGCACCGTACATAAGGACGTCACCGAAAGGCTCCTCCTCATTAACACATCTCTGGATGACGAGCCCCTGAAAGTTCAGTAAATAAACAAAT